>JAUXSJ010000359.1 GCA_030679615.1 Parachlamydiaceae bacterium
TCCCTAATGGGCTTGTATCTGCCAAAGAAGTTGCCATTGAAATTCTAAGTCAAAATGATCAAGAAAACTAATTTGAAGGAACTTCAAATCGATAATTAAATGTTCTTATGTCTTTCAAGTATTTTTGACGAATGAGTTCTCTCGTCATATCATTATAATAGGTACTGTAATGCTGATGGTTTGTAGAGTTTTTATGTGGAATTTCATCACATGAAATGTTTAAAAAATTCAAAATAGTTCGAAAATCTTCCTCGAAATTTTCAAAACGTCCAATGAAATCAAGTTTTCCAAGTGGAATTAAATCAGACTGCAATTGAATATGCCTATCTGCAAAAGAAAGATCTTGTTTGAAAATAAAATAAATAAAGTAATCGAATCCTTTTCCAAAACATTCTTTAAAAGCAGGATGTGAGTTGTTTACAACTTTATTTAAATAACAAGAAACGACTCGATCCCAAGGATTTCTAACAAATGCAAATTTAAAATATCCTTGAAACAAGTCGTTTTTGAATGAAATACTATCTGTATTTAATGAAAAAATGGAATTTTTTATCAATACATCAAAAATGGTTCGAGTACAGACTTTGGCGTTACGAAACCATATATAGTGATGAGAATCACTTGCAGTGATCGCGTATTTTTTAAATATGTTATTATTTAAGAGGTCAGTGTTTACTTCTTGATGCACATTTTCAGCCGTCAATTCAAAAGTAAATATTAAACTGGTTAAGGCGAAAAGCTTCAAAAAATGTCGACGAATACTTGAAAACATGAGGCCTCAATATAAAAGATTAATTGCTAAATTAGTATGCGATCAGTCGATGGTTTTAATTTAATCCACTAAGCCACAAAGTCGCAAAAATTAACCACTGAGAACACAGAGCTCACTGAGGAAGATGAAATAATGAGCTAGGGTGAAGGTTTATACTTTCTCAAATTTTTCATTCCTCATCAATAATCTTTGTGTTCTCATTGGTTAATTTTTGCGATTTTGTGGCTTAAGTTGTGAGACTATTGACTAATACCCACCAAAATTAAATTAAAAATTTTTTTTTAAGTCTAGTTATTTCCAATTTCAATAAAAATTACTTAATTTTTGTACGTTCTTAATTCTTCATTAATAAATATTTGTTTCAATACATCTTATTAATATTAAATAACTTAGATTAATTTATTAAAGTGGCATGAGTCTTGCATAATAATAGTATCTTTTACCTTGGAGGGTAAGATGACTAAAAAAGAACTCCTTAAAAAAATTGCTCAATTAGAAACAACGAACGATCATTTATTGACAGAATTAGGATATGTTGATCATTTGATGCGTTTAGTTGGTTTTACAGGCGGACTAGAAACTGTAAAAATAACAGCGAAAGAACTTTGCGAGCAAGAGCAACAAGAAAGCTAAACTATAATTCTTCATAACTTTCAACGATTGATTCTTTAACACGTTTATCCTAATCTATTCGAAGATAAACGAACATTAGGTAAATTGTGGAAAAGAATCAATCCTTTGAAATCGCTTACTCCATTAATCCCGAAGAAACATTAAATCTTGGATGTCTTGTTTTAGATTTTATAAAGCTATCTAAGGATCGTTTATCGCATTCAACAGAATCATTGATTGATTGTTTATCGCCCTCTCAATTAAGAATTCATACAACTTCCTCTTCTGAGAAAGAAATTCTTAATTTTTTATTAAAAGAAGAAGCCTTATATCAACAAAGGCAAAAAGGGGAAACTGTTCCCCTAGAGTCAATTCGAATAAAAAAAGTTCATGTCCATCATCAACAAATTTCCAAAGCATTGAATGAATTGGCACCAATACAAAAACTTTATTGCAAGGGTCGTCAACTTGTTGTCGATTTATATGGTGAAGCTACTTTTTATTATGAAGGAATATCAATAAATACTCAGCTTCTTGAGGTTAAAGGACGAATTAAATGGGGTCAAAATGATTTTTCATTTGCCGATTGTTCTGCTTTAATACCAGGAAATCCTTCTTGGGTTGTTTTTGGAATTTCTTTAAAAAAAATGATACGCACTCCTTCGTGGAAAGAACTCGTTAAATTAAAACAATCATCTTTAATTCTAGAAGGAAGAGAAAAAAAACATTTTCTCGATGATCTTGATCCTTTAGATTCTGATTCTGCTCAATTGATCATGAAAGATGGATTTCTCCACGATTGTCCTCAACAATCTCCCTTTCCTTTATTAAAATTGACTGATAAATGGGGAGCTTTTGCTAATTTATGGATGGACTATGGTGAGGGTCATTATGTTCCCTATGATGATCCACGTCCATCTATTAAAAATAATGAAGGTAAACTCATATGTAAACGCCAACTAAAGGACGAAGATCAATGGGAAAAAGATTTACTTGAAACTGATTTTATTAAGAAAAATGTAGGAACTTCACATTATTATTGTCCACTTGACAAGGTTGCGAAAAGTCTGACTTTTTTGATTGAACTGGGATGGAATATTGAAGATTGCCAAAGAAAAAAAGTAATTAAAGAATCTGGATTGAATCTTCAATTTGTTGACCATACACAGAATATACAGATCAAAGGGGAGCTAAAATATGATGAACATACCG
>JAUXSJ010000365.1 GCA_030679615.1 Parachlamydiaceae bacterium
CTGCCGATCACCTTCAGATAAGCATGAGTTTCACTTTCCAACTCAAATAGGCCACACCGCCCAGGTCGAAGCGAAGCGGAGGCCTGGGAAAACGTAGAGTAATCATTTTGAGTCCTGAAAGGACGGTATTTTAATGCGATGCTAATTAATAACTTCCAATCACAATTCTTCCTCGTCTTCTTCAAGGGCCATTTTTTCATATATTTCTTCTAGAATATCTTCTAAATCTTCTAAAGCTTGAATAATAGCATTATATAAATCATCACGATGTTGAACCGATCGATAAAGATGCTGGGGGGACACTTCTTTAATCATATTGCGCATGACACTGATCACAGCAATCTTAAAATGAACTGATTCATATAAGTCTTTCGTCATTGGATCAACTATCTGCGAAGCATAATGTTTCACTTTTTCAGCTGTAGGATAACGTTCATCAGCTAAATCAAAAAACATTTTAGCTAAAACCTTGAAATTGATATGTGTACGAATCGTTTTGTAGTCCATAATTCGATAACCTTGATTAAGCCCCAGCTTTTGTTACCATGCTGCCCTTGCTGTCTTTGTTGACTCCTGACTGCCTAACTGTCCTTGTTGTCTTTGTCTTTGCCGTCTTTGTCCTTATCCTTACTGTCTTTACTGTCCTTACTGACCAATTGATTTAATTTTACGTACCCTTTAACAAATGTTTTTAACTCATCAGCAGCAGAATAATGAACATGGACATAAGCATTTGCCTGCTTTGCAAACTTCATTAATTGTGCAATCATCGCATTTTCTTTATTAGGATCTTTTATATCCTTATTAAGTTTTTTCAATAATGCAGAAATTTCCTTTAATACTTTTTCAAATGTTTGGCTTTCATATTGTTTTCGCACTGTTTGTATATCTGTTTGAGAATGAACCACATCAAGATAACGAGTTAATGTATCATTCACATCTGTATCAGCTTCTACGACGACAGCATCTACAACGCCAATAATTTTATCTGAATCATTAATATCAACGGCATTTTCTTCTAAATAAGCCGCAAGTGCCGCTTCAAGTTTTTCAATAATTAATTCTAAACGACTTTTTTCTGGGCCAGTCGCATTACCACTTAAACGTTGAGCAACACTGATTAAAAACTCTAATCCCTTAAAAATTAAGGCAGGAGTTACTTTTTCACCCGCTTTACCCGTTAATCTTCTTAGTACAATTTGAATAATTTCATTGGGTGAAGAATTTTCATGAATGTTTAACCCTAATTCATCAAATAATAATGAACTTAATAGCAATGGATCTAAATGATATTCACGGTATTTTTGAGTAAAATCTTGTGCGAATCCATCTGCTTCTTCTTTTCGAGCTAAAACACGTGTATAGACTTCGAAAAGTTTTTTAACCTTATCCACATCAGTCGATTTTTTCGGTGCCTTCAAAGATTTATATGCTTGCGCCATCACTGATTGATCTTCCGACTCGACAGTAGTCATTTTTGCATAAGAGGCGTCTTGCGCATTTGCAGAAGCAATGTTTTTACTTAAGACCTCATTTTCTTTTTGAGTCACCAAGGAATCTCTAAAAGCAGATCCTTGGTTAGTGATGGGATTATCTGACATGGTAGGCTCACAAATAATTTTTTATTATTATGAAATTTGTATTCTACCTAAAGGTTGTATGCGAATTTCCGGAACAATCTCTTGATAAGAAACGACTGAGATATCCGTAAATTCCATTTCTATTAATTTTCTTACAAATCGGCGCACATCAATGGCTGTTAAAATAACAGGAGGTTGTCCTCCAGGTGGTGGCGGTGAGACTGTATTTCTTACGCCTTGTAATATCAATTGAACAGCATCTGGATCCAATGCTAAATATGAACCGGCTGAGGTCTGTTTAATTGCTCCTCTAACCATATCTTCGATTTCAGGATCCAAAATATAAACCGATAAAACCGATTGTCCTTGAGAATATTTATAACTAATAAAACGCTTCAGAGAAGAACGAACATACTCGGTTAATAAAACTGTGTCTTTTTCAGTTTGCGCCCATTCTCCTAATGCTTCCATAATCGTACGCAAATCTTTAATAGAGACCTGTTCTTGAATTAATCTTTTAAAAATATCTGTCATTTTTTGCAGAGGAATCAATCTTGTTACTTCTTTCACTAAATCGGGAAAAGATTTTTCAACAAATTCCATCATCGATTTTACTTCTTGTATCCCTACAAATTCATTCGCGTAATTCCTAAAGAAATACGATAAATGTAAAATCATTACCTCTAAAGGATTCCAAAACTTAATCCCCGCTTTATCCATGAGTTCTTTATGCTTGGCTTCTACCCAAAGAGAAGGTAGTCCTAAGGAATTTTTATAAGACTGATAACTCAAATTATACCGTTTTAGATTTTCTTCAGATTCGTTAGTTAACAAGTATCCTTCTAAAATCTTACCTCTGACAATCGGCACTTCATTCAAATGAATGGAATATTCATCTTTTGCAAGAATCGGTGATTCAGTTCTTACGTGTACACCAGGAAAACGCACGCCCAAGTCTGCATATAAAGCCTGTCTCATTTTTGGAATCATCTGATCAATAAAATTAATTCCCTTACTGGACTTTTGAATTTCTATGGTTAAACTTTTTCCTACCTCTAGGACGACTGGTAAGGTCAGAGCATAACTATCCACTCCCCCGCCTGTGACAGCTTTATGTCCACGTACAGATGTTTCTAATCCACCACCTGAATCTGCAGGCTGTATTGTGCCACCAGGACCATTAATCGCCTCTTGTAATGCCCTCTGATCTCGACTCCATAAAGCATACCCAATCATTCCCAAAAGAGCGGCTAAGATTAAGAAAGGAGGCATTGGGAAACCAGGAATCAATCCAATCAAAACCAAGAACGCTGCAGCAACCATTAACGCTTTTGGTTGCTTTAAAATTTGACCAGAGATTTCACTACCCAAATTCTCTGCACTTTCACTTGTTACCCGAGTAGTTACTAAACCAGCAGTAATAGAAATTAAAAGAGCTGGGATTTGCGAAATTAAACCATCACCAATGGACAATAAGGCATAAGTTTTAGCTGCCTCCATTGTTTCCATTCCATTCATCACACCAATAATCAAACCACCCACGATGTTAATTAATGTAATGACAATCCCGGCAATGGCATCCCCTTTTACGAATTTCATCGCACCATCCATCGCACCATATAACTGGCTTTCTTTTTGGATGGCTAACCGTTTTTCTCTAGCTTGATTGGAGTCCAAAATCCCTGCACGCATGTCGGCATCAATACTCATTTGCTTACCTGGCATCGCATCCAAAGTAAACCGTGCAGCAACCTCAGCAACTCTTTCAGCACCTTTTGTAATCACCAAAAATTGAACAACCGTAATGATTAAAAAGATTACACCGCCCACAACAAAGTTTCCGCCAACAACGAAATCCCCGAATGAAAAAATAATTTCCCCAGCATTCGCATGTAAAAGGATCTGACGTGTTGATGCGATGTTTAATGCCAAACGATAAAGTGTGGTAATCAATAAGAGAGAAGGAAAGATTGAAAGGTGAACGGCACTAGGGATATACAATGATACCATTAACAGAGCAATGGAAGCTGTTAAGTTCAAAGCAATTAAATAGTCAATAATAGAAGGTGGAATAGGCATAATGATCATTGCCATAATTCCAATCAAAATGACAGCAAGACCTATATCACTTGTTCTTGATATCGCATCTAAAGATCGATTTCCACCCAATCTTGCTGTAATTCCATCTAGAAATCTTCGAATACCACCCATCAGTCATTTCTCCTATAGTTCCAATGACACTTCTTCCTCATCCAATGAAGCAATCCAACGTAAAATTTCAGCTAACGCTTCATAAGTTTCTTCGGGGACATAATTATATAATTCCCCATGTTCCCATAATGTATGCGCTAAAGGAACATTTCTCAAAACAGGAATATTATTCTGCTCAGCAACTTTAATCATCAATTCAGCAAGGTTATCTTTACCCAATGCTAAAATATAAGGAGCCTGATCAATATCTTTTCGGTAACCAATCGCAATTGCAATATGCTTAGGATTAGTCACTAATGCTTGAGCTTTCTTAACCCCAAAAGTGGGTCCTTCTTGATAAGCGATTTCTTGCGCAATCTGTCTTCGCTTACCTTTAATTTGAGGGTCACCCTCTGTATTTTTATATTCTTGCTTAACTTCAAACTTTTCCATTTTCATTTCAGTTGCAAAACTTTTCTTTTGATAGACAAAGTCAGCGACTGCAATAATTAAGAAAAAAATCCCTACTTTAACAACAACTTCAATTAAAAACGCATGAAAAACCAGCAAAGATCCCAGAATCGGCAACGATACAGTCGTAATCAGTACTGGAATACTTTTTAACATGACTAAATAAATAATGTAACCAGCAATTCCAATTTTAGCGACCGATTTGAGTAATTCCACCAATGTTTTTAATTTAAATTTCGCCTTTAAATTGTCAACCGGATTTAATTTTTTCCAATCAAATTTCATTGCTTCTGTAGAAAAAACAGGTCCAATCGCCAGATAATTAATCAATAACCCAATCAAAGTTACTAAACCTAAAGCGGGGATGCTGGCAATAAAAATCACTTCAGCAGCTTTGTAAAAAAGAGCAACTATCGCTGTGTCCGTTTCTGGATTGGTCACAGACGTAAATGCTGCAACAATAAAGCCTGCTAATTGGTTATATAAAAATGTTGAAAGAGCTAAGATTAATGCAACAGATGCAATAAAAGTAAAAGCTGCCGGTAAATCTTGCGATTTCGCCACTTGACCTTTTTTTCTTGCATCGCGCAGTTTTTTTGGACTGGCTTTTTCGGTTTTTTCGCCCATTAATTCCTCATTCGTCTTTTGACGACATAAAAAAATAAGAGGTGCATCTAAAAAAGATGCACTTCTATAAAATATAATTATATCATAGTTTTTTTTGCGATGTCAACGAATTGACTAATAATAGTTATAAAAAAAGAATTAATGATAAATAAATTAAAAAAGAAAATGAATTATTAATAATTTTATACAACTCTTAACAATCGATGTTGATGAGGAAGGGCTTATGTACAACGTATAATCTTAAATTATCTTACATAAAAGTAGTAAACATAAAAAATAATCATTCAAAATATTCTTTGGAGTGC
>JAUXSJ010000366.1 GCA_030679615.1 Parachlamydiaceae bacterium
TTATATGTTGAAACCGCTTATTTTAGCTTGTGCCTTAACTACCTCAACGCTCGGCGCTGAGAAAAACGTCCTTGCCTTTGCCGGAAGTACCAGAGAAAATTCTTCAAATATCCAATTAGTGACCGAAGCTGCAGAAATAGCTAAGCAGATGGGCGCAAAAGTTACTGTTGTTAACCTTAAAGATTTTCCTATGCCATTTTATGATGCAGATTTGGAAGCAAAAGAACAATTACCTCCTAAAGCCAAAGAACTTCGTCAATTAATGATTCAAAACGATGTTATTTTTATTGCCTCACCCGAATACAACTCTTCGGTTTCTGGCATTTTAAAAAATACAATTGATTGGTTATCTCGCAATGAAAAAGGGGAAGGCTCGAGGGAGGCTTTTAAAGGAAAGAAATTTATGATCATGAGTGCGTCTCCTGGATCAACAGGTGGCGCTAGAGGTTTAGTTCATTTGGAAGCCATTATTAGTAATATTGGAGGGGAAGTAATTCCATTAAAAATTTCTGTAAAAAATTCTTACGAAGCCTTTGATGAAAAAGGTCAGCTGAAAGACTCGGAAGTAAGAAAGCAACTGCAAGAAGCTGTCAAAAGCGCGATTTCTACGACAAACTAGACTTTAGAACACGTGTGGAGTGCGGTGACTTGTCACCGCTTTCATAGCTTTGACTTGTCGAAGTGTTGCAGCGTGGATTTAGATGGTCTTATCTAATGCGTCATATGAAGAAAATTAATTCATAGCAACTTAAACTTCATTCTTCCTTAATGCGACCTCAGATAAGACCATCTAAAACCACACTGCAACGCTTCGACAAGTCGAAGCTATGAAAGCGGTGACAAGTCACCGCACTCCACATTTATCCTTAAATGCGAACAGTTAGAATTTCATCCCAATTTGTTGTAAAATGAGGTGTACACTGCCGTTTATTAGGCTTCCAACGACCGTTTAATCCTTCTGCTGCCCATGTTAAAGTTTTCTTTCCATATCGTTGATTTACAGCATCCACCATTTGCATTAAATGATCCTGCTTCTTTGGAGCTATCAAAGGCCGATAAAACAAATCTGGTTGAATTGTGTCTTTAGAAACTAAACCACCTGCCATAATCCCCATTCTCTTATAAGAAAACCCTTTCTTATAAATCCTTTTCAAACCTTCTTTTGAACGTTGAATTAAATTAGGAGTGAAATCAGTCGGTTCGTCCAAAACGATTTGAACAGCATTTGAGTAAAAATTATCTTTAAATTGATTCGTGGCTACAAAAACTTCTATAAAAGTGGCGGCACTTCCCTGTTTTCGTAATTTTTCAGCTACAATGACTGTAAACGTCGAAAGCACTTCAGCCAACTCTTCTTCCGATTCCAATTCCACACCAAATGAACGTGAACAAAGAATCGATTGCTTGGAAGGAACGTCCTCTTCACATGCTAAACAAGAGATTCCTCTTAATTCCCATGCTGTTCGTAACCCAACGACGGATAGGTTTTTCTTAATCCAAACATCTTCTGCATTAGCCAAATCCCAGGCTGTATAAATTCCTTGGCAATGCAATTTTTTTGAAGATTTTCTCCCTATTCCCCATACATCTTCAACAGGAAAATTTTTCAAGATTTGATTTTGCTCATCCACTTTATCGAATATACAAAAGCCTAGTTGATGTAAGTGTTTTTTAGCATAACGATTCGACGCTTTTGCCAACGTTTTTGTTGTACCTACACCTATAGAAACAGGAATTCCAGTCCATTGATAAACAGTATTCTTTAATTCTTTCGCCCATTCAGCAGTAGGCAACTGATTCAACTGTAAAAAGGCTTCGTCGATAGAATAAATTTCCATCTCAGGAGAAAAACGACTCAAAGTTTCCATGACTCGATGAGACATGTCTCCATACAAAGAAAAATTTGAAGATAGCGCACGAACATTATGTCTTTTAAATAAATCTGCGTATTTAAATGCAGGCGCTCCCATAGGAATTCCCACAGCTTTTGCCTCATTGGATCTTGCGATGACACATCCGTCATTACTCGACAAAACCACTACTGGTTTGCTCCACAAAGAAGGATCAAATACCCTTTCGCAAGAAACATAAAAACTATTGCAATCAACAAGAGCAAAGAATAGTTCTTTATTTGGCTTTATGAATAACATAAGTAACAACTCCCCATACTTCAAACTGGGACTCAGGATTGACTTTAATTCGAGGAAACGCTGGATTTTCTGGCGCTAAAAAAACTCCATTTTCCTGAATAAGAATTCTTTTAACAGTAAATTCTCCGTCAATAATCGCCACAACGATTTTCCCATGATCTGGCGATAAAGAACGGTCGACAACAAGAATATCCCCTGAAGTAATTCCGGCGTCTTTCATGGACTCCCCTTCTACTTTAACATAAAAAGTGGATGTAGGATGTTTCACAATAAGTTCATTCAGATCCAACGGAGTTTCTAAGTGATTATCTGCTGGGGATGGAAATCCAGCAACCACTGTGCTTGAAAAAAAAGGCAATTTTAATTCTTTTTCTACTTTAGCAGAAAAAATATCTTTTAAAAAAATAGATGATTGAGAAGAAACTGGATTTTGATTTGTATTCATAATAATAATATAAAACTTGTTTTTAAACCTATAATATAGAACAATTTCAGTATTCATTATTCTGCACTTTAACTCAATGAGATTGGCAACAAAGAATTCTCTTGATCACAACTTCCCAACTTGATACAATCCCGTCTCTAATTTGATAAAAATATTCAGGACTGATAGCTCAGTGGATAGAGCACCCGCCTTCTAAGCGGGTGGTCGCAGGTTCGAATCCTGCTCAGTCCATTTCTGATTCTCAGGATGACTCAAATGGAAGCCAATAATATTGTTCAAAAGAATTCGATCAACCTCGCTTTATCAGAGCCAGAATTCTTTCCTTCCATAGAAAATGAAATCCAATCTTTTCGAAAACCAGAATTTCTTTCCTTAAATTTACGGAAACGATTTAAGCAAATCAACCAAACTTTATGTAAACTCATTTTACAGTCTCCCCCTGAAGCTTTTTTGTTAAGTGCTGTTCTTAATTATTTCGAACGCGTAGATCAAGAAAAAATTTTAAAAGAACCGCTTAATTTCACTTCTTTTGAATTTTGGCTCAATCATTTTTCGGAATATTCAAAAGAAGAAAACTACAAAATTCGAGCAAAAATCATTGGAAAGCATCTTCCTAGAAATGATTACCAAATATTTTTCCCTATTGGAATGGGTCGCACGTATTCAGGTACACATTTTGTCAGTGCACATTTATCTCCTGATGTCGATACAATGATTGCTTCATTTTGGGGATGGGTAGATGCGTTTGGAGCCAGAGTGGGAACAGGATTGCATTTATGGTCATTACCTGGAGGAGCGCCTGATTCACCGATCACGACGATTTTTAAAGGACTTTTTGGATCAGGCGTGCTTAATTACCTTCCAAGAAATTCCCAATCACTCACTCTCACCGCAATGGATCTATTGACCCAAAAGAATTTTATAAGAGAGAATGGTGATAAATCCATTAATGAAATTAATCATGGATCAGTTGATCAAGCAATTGTTTTGATTAATGAAACAGGAAATTATTTAGGTGATTGGCGAAGTTCAGACTTAGAACTTATTTTACAAGTCACAAACTTATTTAAATCTTGTTTACATTGGTTTGAAAACAATCTACACACTCAACTCATCGCATTATTCTCAAAAGAAAATTTAACAACAAAAGACCTTTCTTTCTTCTATTCATCCATTTTCGACAAAGAAATTAGTTTAGCTCTTCCTTTTCAAGATTTTACTGAAAATCAACAGCTAGTATTAGATCGATTTCTAAAGCAAATTTTATCGATGGAAAAAGGTGTTAAAGGAACATTTAGAGAGCTCAATGCATCGATGAATGCCTTGGAAATTGAGGAGCCTTTAAATTTTCAAAAAGAATTAGAGTCTTTACAAATCACACCTTTATTTGACGAAAAAGGATCCCTCAAAGAAAGTCGTTCTTTAATTTTTACTCATCTTCAGCAACTTTTGATTCAACTTGACCAAGCCATATTAAAAATAAGAAAGTACATCGAAAGATTGGATGTCAGTATCGACATTAAATATAAAGTCTTGGCTAAACCTAACCATATCATCAACCTCGATAGCGACGTGGATGAAATGCGTTATAAGATGCAAAATTATAATTATTTAACAGTCGTTATCCGCGAACAAGACAATTCTTTATTTCCTGTGGGAGTTGTTAGGGTAAATGATTTAAGAGAGACAGGATTAGGAACAGTTTCGTTTCGTGATTTTTGTAATTTTGAAGAAGTAAAGATGGCTTCTTATTTAGAAGTAATTAGCATCATTGACCATCACAAAAGTTCGCTGAAAACAGTATCGGTTCCAACAGCCTTGATCGGAGATGCTCAATCTTGTAATACTTTAATTGCTGAACAAACGTTTGTTCTTAATGACAGATATAGTTTAACTGGTTTGAGCACAAATGAAATCACTAAGCAATTGAAAGCCCTTTCAGGTGACTTATCCTCACCTTCCAAATATCGATTATTTCAAAGACTTCTCAATAAACAAATGATCAGCCAATCTAAAGAAGACTTTTACATTCACCCCAAAAGAGAATTTAGCGAATACTTAAGCTTTTTACATGCGATATTAGATGACACTGATCTTTTAACGAAGGTTTCGCAAAGAGATATTGAATGTGTGGCGCAACTTCTCAATCGATTGAAAACATTAAGTCTTAAAGAAGAAGTAGAAATCATTCATTTTGATGATATTCCCCAAGATGACTTTTTCACAAAGAAAGCGACTCAAAGAATTCTTCAGCAACCTGATATGTATTCTTTATACCATCAAGTTCATCAAGTGAAAGAATCGGAAATTGAAACGAATCTACAATTTTGTGCTCAAGGCAAATATTCAACGATTTTTTTGGATACTAAAGAACAAAATGGTTGTGCACGAGTTGGACAAACCAAATTATTTGGATCAAATTTTTCTTCTTACATGAAATATAGAGATGAAATTCGTCAACAATGGCTTAAGAAATCTCTTGAAGTTCATAAAAATAAACCTGAAATCGATTTGTACATTCACATGATTAGTACCGTAGCAGGTGCAGATGAAGTGTATCAAAATCAAATTGGTCCTTATTCGCATCAAGATGAACTTTGGTTTTGGATTCCTTCGACACTTCAAGGTTATAATCATTTAGATAGCTTTTTAGGTGGTTTTCAAGAAAAAACAAAAGAATTTCACTCTTCAATGACACTAGAGTTTTTTGGAGATGATCCCGAAGAAATTCAACGTGCTTTTTTACGTTCCTTACCGGATGTTCCTCAAAAGATATCGAAGAATAAATATTCAGCTCCCCTTGTTGTTTTAACGTTTAAAGCAGGTGCTTTAAATTCACGTAAAGCAATGATTTCACCTTGTTTGCCAAGGCTTATTTCATAAGAATTTCACAGCAATAGCTCTGACGAGCTCTATATTTTTTTATTCTATACCCATAGTTCCTTCGTCGCTCGTAAACTCGCTTCTCAGTCGCTATGGGCTGTAATGGGAGTCGTCCTACGGACTCAGTACATATTAAAATTACACTCTTGTAAACTAAGAATACATTTATATACATGTTTTAGAGTCCGTAGGACGACTCCCATTACAAACCATAGTGACTGAGAAGCGAGTTTACGAGCGACGAAGGAACTGTGGGAATAAGATTAAAAAAAGCATAGAGCTCGTAGAGCGATTCAAAAACTTATGGGTAATGCGATAGGACAGGGCTTGTCTCACTCCAAAAAATATACCGAGTCTATGCTCTCTATGATAAAAAAAATTACATTTCAACTAGGCAACAACTGAACGAGAAATAAATATAATATAAACAAGACAGAAAACTGGATTTGTGAGGCGCTTGACTTACGCAATCCTCACACTCCGTATTCTAAGAAGGCTAGAAAAAAAGTGAAAACAGACTAAAAATTATTCAGGTTTTGAAGAATTTTCTTCTAAAATCTCAAGTGTCACTCGAATTCCATTTCTGCTTGCTACAGACATTAAAAGTGTTCGAATGGCATTAATTGTCTTACCTTTCTTACCAATAATTTTTCCAATATCTGCTTTTTCTACTGAAAGTTCAATAATAAGAGTATGCGTTCCGCCAATCTCATTAATCTTTACCTTATCCGGATGATCAACCAGATTTTTGACAATGTATGCTACAAATTCTTTCATAACTCGATCCTTACAAATAATATGAAGTGTTGATTCCTTCGACGTCGCAATATAATTTAAAAAATTCCCAATAAGCATGAGAATAATCAATTGCCCTATAATTTTCTAGAAAAAAATATAAAATATTATTTTACACTTTCATAAAGATTTAACAACAAGGTTCAAAGAAACAAAAGCTCATTTCATCAATCAACGCCTTCTCTAAATTCTACTAGTTCTGAATGATAGTAACGATTTTCATCTAATTCGCCTTCTTGTTTAGCCATAAAGACTGAAACTGCTGTATCCCCTACAATATTCAATGCTGTTGTCATCATTTCACGTAAACGGTCAATTCCGGCTAATAATGCTAAGCCCTCTAAAGGAAGTCCAACTGAACTCAAAACAGCTGACAACATAATAAACCCACCACCAGGAACACCGGCGGTTCCTATCGCTGATAAAGTTGCTGTCAAGATTAACGTGATATAATTTGGTAAATCAAGAGAAATTCCGTAAGCTTGCGCAACAAAAACAGCGCTCATCGCCTGAAAAATAGCTGTCCCGTTCATATTTAAAGTAATACCTAGAGGCAAGACAAATCCAGAAATATTTTTCGAAACCCCTAAATTTTCTTGCGCACAATGCATGGCAACAGGAAGTGTTGCTGCACTACTACATGTTGAAAGAGCCATCATAATGGCATCTCTTGATCCTTTTAAAAAAGGCTTAATTTGTAAACCTGCAATTCCTTTTAATAATGTCACATAAACGATTAAAAAATGCAGACAACAAACGCCGTAGTAAACCCCTAAAAATTTAAACAATGGTAAAAGTAGATTAATCCCAAATGTCCCAGCAACCCACGCCATGATTCCAAACACACCTATGGGAGAAAATTCCATAACCAATGAAGTCAAGCGATACATTACATCGGATAAAGATTGAAGAGCATCACGTAAGGGTTTCCCTTTTGAACCTGAAAAATTAATGGCAAGCCCCAAAAAAACAGAAAAAACGATGACTTGTAAAATATTTCCATTAACCATTGCAGCAATGGGGTTGCTTGGAATAATAGAAAGAAGAATATCAGAAAAAGAAAGTGCAGGAGAATTATTAACACCTGTGGCAGTCAGGTGTAGGGCAGATCCCACATTGAAAAGTGTGGCTGCAAAAAGACCTAACAAAATGGCTACTTGAGTCGTTAAAAAATAAATCCCAATTGTTTTCCCTCCCAAGCGTCCCAATTTTTGAGGATCATGAATGCCTGTTATTCCTACTGCCATCGATGAAAAAATTAACAAGACAATAATCATGTTAATCAAATTAAGAAATAATGTTCCTAACGGCTTTAAATAAACAGAATTTTCGCCTAAAATCAATCCTGTAATAACCCCTAGGACCATTGCTATAAAAATTTTAACCCACAATTTCATACAATTATATCTTTAATTCAGCATTTTTAATAAATTTTGACCATTCTTCCATTCCGTCTATGATTTCTAAATCAATTTGAACCCAAACAATAGGAAGAGAAGTAAATAGATAATCAGGTAATTTAACTCGATCTTTTTCTGTGCATACGATCCATTGTGCGCCTTTTTTTATGCCAACTTGTGCAAATTTCTCTAACTCTTTTTCACTAATAGGTTGGTGATCTTGTAAAATATTTTCACAAACCACTCTTAATCCCATCGTTTCTAAAGTTTTACGAAAATAATCCGGATTTGCAATCCCACAAAACATTCCCACAGGTGTGTTTTGTGGCACTTCAACATCTGAACCAGAAAAATCTCGAACTGCAGTGACTTTTTCTTGCATCGATACTATAGGTGTGTTGGAGTAAACTTTTATTTGATCCTTTACAAGTTCTCTTTGCTCAACATTTTCTGCATGGCTCAAAACGATTAAATCTGCACGAGATAAGGCCTTCAATTCATCCCTAAGAAAACCACGTGGTAAAAAATATCCCTGACCAAAAGGATCTCCCACATCTACAACAATAACTTCAAAATCCCTAGCAAAAGAACGGTGTTGCAAAGCATCATCTAGTAAAACCACTTGGACACCTGCTTTAGCGGCTATCAAAGAAGATTTTTTTCGATCAGCATTAACAATGACTAAAGCTTTTGGAAGACGTTGTGCAAATAAAAACGGTTCATCCCCACAGTAGGCTGCGGGATATAATGGACCAGCACCTTGACATAAAACGATTGGAGTCTCTAATTTTTCAGCTTTTGATCGATACCCTCTAGATAAAATTGCTATCAAATAGCGATTGTAAAAGGCCTCTGCAATTTTTAAAGTAAGCGGCGTTTTTCCTGTTCCACCCGCAACAATATTTCCGATACTTATCACCAAAGGAATGGGTGGGACATAACGTCTCATTAATCCCCAATCATATAAGGCATTTCGGCACTTCACCCCAAAATGATAACCCCAACTAAAAGGTAGTAAAATCATTTTAATTAAAGATGAAATGAATCCTCGTTTCTTACCTTTGATAACATTTTTAAAAAATCGATCTAATTTTTTTTTAACCATGAAGTAGACTTCCAGAAAATTTAAAGATCAGGAAATAACAGAAATTCAATTTGTTCAATAATTAAATGAATAGCCGTCATGTGAGCTTCTTGGATAGGCCCTGAAGATGAAAACCCATCGATCAACAATTCAAAATCAGCCAGACCTTTTAACTGTCCACCGTTTTTTCCTAAAAATAAAACAGTAATTAACCCTCTTCTTTTGGCCATATCGAATGCATTGATAATATTTGGTGAATTACCACTGGTTGTTAACCCCACAAAAATATCACCAGATTTACCAAACGCCTCCACTCCTCTAGAAAACACTTGATCAAAACCTAAATCATTCCCCACACATGTAAGATGCCCCGGTTCCGAAAGAGAAATGGCTGGAAGTGCTGGCCGAACTTTTTTAAAAACGCCTGTTAATTCTTCAGCAAAATGGTTAGCGTCACATAAACTGCCACCATTTCCTGCTAAAATTACTTTATTGCCGTTTTCAAAACAACTAGCCATAACATGCGCAACCTCTTCCATAAAAAGAAGATGTGACGGTTTTTTTAACTGCTCTAATGCTTGAATGGAATTATTAATGCCATTTAATAAATTATTTTTCATAAAAAATAGAAATTAATTGTAAATTAACACTATTGTCATCGCTGTCACTTTAAGAATCAAGTAGATTTTCAATATGTAAAATTAAACAATGAGATAAAAAATACAAACGTTTGATTATCAACATTATTAAAAATTTTCATTTGCTGTTTATTTCAAAAAAAAGTAAAATCATTATCCAATCAACTATAATAACGGAGTTACATATGAAAATAATAAATAAATCATCTTTTTTTATTTTTTTTGTTTTATTAACAAGTTTTTTTGTTACTGAATTAAGTGCAAAAACGCATCATCATAAAACTAAAACTTACAAAACATATAAATCTCGCTCAAGTTCATTATCCTTTAATTTAAACCTAAATCCGATTCCTAATCAAATTGAATATCATCATGTTGTTTCACAACCTTGTATTCAAACAGTCACAACAACACCGTATATTGCTCATTATCCGACATATCCAACACCGATTGTGCAACAAGCTCCGATTGTACAACAAAATGTTTATTACCCTGGTTATCAACAGCATACAGTAGTCAGACAAACGGGTTATTATCAACCGATGTATCAACCGATGTATGTTGCACCACAAGTTTCTTATTCTTATCTTAGTTTTTAGAGGCAAAAAAAGAAGTATTTCTATTTAATCACTTATTAACTGGTATCTCGTTAAGAAAATTACAGGATGAACAGGATAAAGAACAGGATGGATAAGATGCGTTAACGTCGCTATCCTATTCATCCTGTTCTTTATCCTGTTCATCCTGTAATTTTCTTAACATCATTGTTAAACAACAAAAACTAAAAAAAATTAACGAAAATGATGAAAAAAATGATATTCAATGGAATGCTTCTAAGTCAAATCTTGTGGGGTCAAGAGCCCTATACTTATATCGATGATTGCACCAAAACCCTTATCATTAATCCATGTTTTGAAAAAAGAAAAACATTTAAATTAAAATTACCTAATGGATTAGAAGCCTATCTGATCTCAGACCCTGAAAGCTCACAAGCTGGAGCCGTTCTTACCGTTCAAGCAGGAAGTTGGAATGACCCTCCAGAATATCCAGGAATTGCTCATTTCCTAGAGCATCTTTTGTTTTTAGGAACAGAAAAATATCCCGTTGAATCCGACTATAAACGATTTATTCATGAGCATAATGGAAAATCCAATGCATATACAGCGAGTGATTATACTCTGTATGCATTTGCAATTTCTCCAAATGCTTTTGAAGAAGCTCTGGATAGATTTTCATCTTTTTTTAAAACACCTCTATTCAATCCTTCCGGCGTTGACAGAGAGCTTAAAGCTATCGATCAAGAATTTTCAAAAAATTTAGATCAAGATCCTTACCGCCATCATTATGTGCAAAAAGACTTAGCTAATCCGAAACATCCATTCCATCAATTTAATGCTGGAAACAAAGAAACTCTTGCAAAAGTTAATCAAGAGACACTTAAAAAATGGTATAAGGATAATTATAGTGCGAATAAAATGAAGTTGATCGTCAGTGGGCCTCAATCGATTGATACCTTAAAAACATGGACTGTCGATCAATTTAAAGACATTCCAAACTCAGAAAATACGCATTCAACTTTTAATAATGAACCATTGATGGATTTACAATATCTTAAAAAGATGATTTTAATCGATCCGATAAAAAATACTCGTACTCTCAGTATGACTTGGGTTCTTCCTTTTACTACCGAGGATTTCAATAAATTTAATCCTTCACATTTAGTATCTTCTATCCTTGGCCATGAAGGCGAAGGTAGTCTTTATTCATCTTTGAAGTCAGATCATTTAGTTGAAACTCTATCCTGTGGAGCTTATCGTTTAGGGAAAAACAATTTCTTTTTTTCAGTCTCATTTCAACTCACAGAAAAAGGACTCGACGAGTCCTATCAAGTCATTGATAGATGTTTTCAAGCGATTAAAATGATAAAGAGACAAGAAATCCCTCTTTATTTATTCAATGAAATGAAGCAAATGGAAATTATTCGTTACCAATATCAAAGTCGAAAAGATGCGTTTGAATATCTGATGGACTTAGGAGGACTGCTTGTTTTTGAAGATCTTGATGAATTTCCTGAGCACCCATTAATTTCTAAAGAATATGATCCATTGATCATGAAAAATTTTTTAAATTACCTGACGCCTGAAAATGTACATATTTATCTTTTAGCAAAACAACCAAAAAATACTTTTTCTAAAACTGAACCTTGGATGAAAGTTCCTTATGCGATCAATGCGATTCCTTCAGAACAATTACAAAACTGGATGACACCAAAAGATAATAATGAGCTATTTCTTCCCAAACCAAATCCATTTATCCCCACAGCGCTTTCGCTAGTTGAAAATATTGGAGAAACTAAACTAGTAGAGCAACTTCCTCCAACAATGCTTTTGATTAATAATGAGAAAGCTAAAGTCTTTTACGCAAAAGACAACCGATTTAAACTTCCACAAACACAATGGTTTTTTGATATAAAAACACCCGTGCTTAATCAAAAAGATCCTCACAAAGTTGTGATGGCAGAATTATATATAAAGTGTTTAAATGAAGCATTGAATCATTTAACCTATTCCGCTCAATTAGCTGATTTGTCTTACGATTTTTCTCAAGTGTTTAATGGAATTGGCATGATCATCACTGGTTATCATGAAAATGCTGAAACGCTATTTGATGTGATTCAAGATCATTTAAAAAATTGTCAACCTACAGAAATTCAATTTGAACTATATAAAAATGCATTGTTGAGAAATTATCAAAATTTTCAACAAGAATCAGCGATTCAACACGGTTTAGAATCTTATCGACAAATTTTAAAAGAAACATATGTCAGTCCACAAGAAAAATTCTTTGCTACTCAAAAAATTACCTACCCTGAATTTCTTGATTTCCTTGATGATTTGTTCAAACAGACTTATGTTGAAGGATTATTTTATGGGAATATTAGTCAAGAACAAGCAATCTCTCTCACGAATAAATTACTCAAGACATTATCTAGTCAAGTTTATCCAGAAAAAGATCGTTTAATTGAAAAATATTTAACCTTACCTGAAAAATCAGGGCCTTTTGCAATTGAGTCATCCGTAGAGTCTCCTTCTCATGCGGCAATATTAAGCATTCAAGGACCTGCATTTTCTTTTAAAAACAGAGCAGCTCAACAAATTCTTAGTCAAGCAATGCAAAGTGCATTTTTTAAAACTTTGAGAACGCAACAACAAACAGGGTATCTTGTTCATTCTGGCGCAGAAGAACTCAACAAACACTTATTTAACTATTTCGCTGTTCAATCCGCAACACATGATCCTAGAGACCTGCTTTCTCGATACGAACTTTTTATCGAACATTTCTTGCAAGAACTACCTCAGCAAGTAACTGAAGAGAGCTTTGAATCCATACGAAAATCATTAATCATTACACTTGAAAATAGCCCGCAAAATTTAATAGAAACGGGCCCTCTTTTGAAGCTTCTTGCTTTTAAGTATGACGCTGATTTTGATTGGGTGAAAAAGCGTATCCAAGCATTGAAAGAGCTTACTTATGAAGAATTCTCAAGTATCGCAAAACAGTTTTTTGGAAAACAGAATAATAAAAGAGTTGCAGTTTTAATTAGGGGCATACCTTCAGAAGATTTTAGGTATATTATGTTCCCTCGTGTTACTGATTTATGCGAACTGAGTCAATATACTGAATAAACACAAAATACAGGATACACAGGATAAAGAACAGGATGGACAGGATAATGACGTCAGCCTAGAGAGGAATTTATCTACACCCCCTTTAACGCAGAGGCGGGGAGACGGGGGAGACGCAGAGAAGGAGACTTTAAATGTATATATATAAATTTAAAATTTCCTCTCTGCGTCTCCCCCGTCTCCCCGCCTCTGCGTTAAAGGGGGTGTAGATAAATTCCTCTCTAGGCTGACGTCATTATCCTGTCCTTCCTATTCTTATCCTGTCCATCCTGTAATTTTATGCGTCATTAAGAAACACTTTCCTTTTAGTTGGAGAAATAACATCCCTTTCACTATAAAATAATTTAATAGATGAAATGGAGTTATTTCATGGCAGTAACAAATTATCATTGGTTTACTTTTTTAAGCTTAATCGCCGTGATTATTACCTATGACTTATGGAGATTTTATCGTTCTCCTCATATTATTTCCATGCGAGAAGCAATCTATACATCTATCGGATGGATATTTCTTGCCTTTGCTTTTAACGGCTGGATTCTATACAGGTTTGGATATGAACATGCATTAGATTTCTTTACAGGTTATTTATTAGAAAAATCATTGAGTGTTGATAACTTATTTGTTTTTTTGCTTCTTTTTTCTTATTTTAAAGTCCCTGAAAAAGCTAAGCATCAAGTACTATTTTATGGTGTTCTTGGCGCTATTGTCATGAGAGCTCTACTCATTTGGGGTGGATTAGCTCTCATCGAAAACTTTAATTGGATGTTCATTGTTTTTGGTGTATTTTTGATCTTCACAGGCTTTAAACTGATCAAAAAACAAGAAAAAGAAATCATTTTAGAAGAACGGTTTCTTTATCGAACTTTAAAAAAGTATATTCCTTTTACTCCACACTTTCATGAAAGTTTTTTCTTTATTAAAGAAAAAGGTAAATGGATAGCTACACCTCTTTTTATTCTTTTAATCATGATCGAATTAACAGATTTAATCTTTGCACTCGATTCCATCCCAGCTATTTTAGGGATAACTACTGAACCCTTTATCGTTTTTACATCAAATATTTTTGCTATTTTAGGATTGAGAGCTCTATTTTTTGTACTAGAAGGCTTCATGCAAAGCTTTTATCTTCTTCACTATGCTTTAGCTTTTATTTTAATTTATATTGGGTGTAAAATGATGTTGATTTATTGGATCCACATTCCAACTTGGATTACACTCTT
>JAUXSJ010000367.1 GCA_030679615.1 Parachlamydiaceae bacterium
AGCTCGTAGAGCGATTCAAAGAAATAATTCTATTATTTTTTTCCTTTTTCCTTTTCCATAAGCATCTTCAAAGCATCTTGCTTCATGCGTAGATGAATACTATATAGACCACTAGCTCGATTTGGTGTTAAACTTTCGTTAATTCCGATTTCATCTAAATACGTTGGAGGGCATTTTAAAATAACTTCAGGTGTTTCTCCACTGTAAACACGCGTTAATAAAGCACCTAAACCTGCTGATATTAATGCATCTGATCTTAAATCAAAGACTACTGTTTCATTATTGCCCCAGGATGTGCGTAGAGACACTTGGCTCTGACAACCATTTACTAAATAATCACTATGAAGATCACTTTCAGTAAAAGGTTCCTGATTTTTACCTAATTCAATAATTTTTTCATATTTAGCTTCTTCAGTTGGGCAGGCCAAAAATAGTTCTGTGATTTCACGTTGCTTTTTTAAACAAGAATCGTACATTAACCCTACTCCAAAATTTAAATAAATTAGTTTGCTTTAGATTTTAACTTTCTATGCTTTATTTTAGACTTCAATTTCTTAAACATCAAGATTTAAAGAATTTTATATTCAAATTTTTAAATTAATAAATTTTAATTAATAAAATCGATAAACTTAATAATTTTAATTTACTGATATTAATATTTTTGTTATGCTTAATATAAATTTAATAAAATATTTACAAAGGAATCAAAAATGGACCATTTAAATCCTCAGTCACCTCATTGGTCTGCGCCTGAAAAAATTAATTTAGGTGGTTTCGTTCAAAACGCATGCAATGCTTTGGATAATAGTCAAACATATATTGTGTGTAAAATTATTGGAACCATTGCGATGGGTTGTATGGGTAAGCCTGTTGCTAGAGTTATTGATATTTTAGCTCAAGGTGTTTTCGGTACAATAAAAATTGGAACAGGCGCCATCGTTATGCCTGTTGTTTATGTGTGGGATTTTTGCTGGGGGAAGAAGGATGTAAGTTATAATTGGACCCTAAGCCAAGGAATTCATCACTATGCGATGGGCTTCTTTTGTTTATTGGATATTCCTTTATCAATTTTGAATCTAAAACCCGATTTATATCTGAAGGTGATAAGAACAATTGCAAATGTTCAAGCAATTATTAATGAAATTAATGCAATTAATATTAGCAATGATCTTGAAAAACAAAAACTTAATGAAAAATGTACCAAATGCGAAAAATTAATTGGTGATTTATATTCAGAAATAAACAAATTTATTGAGTTGTCTGAAAATAAAAATATTTTAATCAACGATCTTCAAAACAAATTAAAAAAAGCTAACATAAATATTGATGTTAACAACGTTAATTTAAATATAAATGAAGTACAAGAATTAATGAGCCACCGCATCATTATGAATTTAAAGGAAAAAATTTGTTTATTAGAAAGAGAATTTAAAGAATTAGAATATCAAAATGAAGAAGAAATTAATAAATTAAAAGTATTAATTAAAGATCATGAAGAAACTATTGACTTAAGAAATATGCAAATAAATAAACTTCAAGAAACAAAAAAAAATGCTAATAAAGTTCATTTTAGTTCACAAAATTCAAATCAATCTGAAAATATTATTAATAAAAGTGATGTTTCAACTATTGAATCTTTAAAAAAAGAAATTGATGAACTTCAAAAAAAATTAAAAAATTCACAAGAAACTAGCATTAATGTCAAAAAAGAAAGCGCAAGGATACATAATTTAAATCAAGATTTAACTAATTTGAATAAAGAACTAACAAAAAAAATTGAAATATATGAATCAATCAGAAATTCCATTTCAAGCAATATGCAAGAAAATGAAAATTTAGCAGAAAATGAAAAACGTAATATAGTTTTAGATTCAAATCTTTTAGCTGAATTACTATCTTCTTTAGATGAAAAAAATGAATCTGAAGATCTTACAGGATCTGATAATAGCAATATAGAAAATGATAATTCTGAATTTAGTAATGAAGCTGAATCAAGTGATAATGAAGAATTAAGCGATACTGAAGAAAACAGGGAGTTAAAAGATTTATTGAAATCTTCTCAATATGGTCGAGATAATTACAAAAAAATAGTTGAAATAAAAAATAAAGAAAGAAAAATTAATATATTTGAAAACGAACTTAAAGAAGCAGTGCAAAAAATAAATTTAAAAAGAGTCCCTGAAAATAACAATGTTAAAAAACAAACTTCTAGTATTTTAAATAATTCAAAAGAAATTAGTAAAAGTAAGCAATCAGAGATATATAATAATGCTGAAAAAAACGTTATATTATTATTCAATGATGCAGGATTAGAAGACTGGATTGATGACATGAAAGAAGAATATATAGTAAAAGACCCTGAATCTGGAAGCAAAATAAATATCAATTGGTGGTCATTATTAATTAAAACTATGGTTAGTTATGATAAAATTACAGATTATGATAAAAGAACAACCCAAGGCATTCATCGTGAATTTTTTGACATAAAAATTCAAGCAAAGGAAGGATTAAAAAATCCTATTATTAATTCAAATACAATTCGTAAATTTAAAGAGAATGCAGATCAGTGCTTAAATTTTAATTTTAAAGATCCTATGTTTATGAGTCTTTATCTTCGTAATCAATCAGCCGAAACACCGGAAGATAAACAAATAAATTCCGCTGCAAAGTTTCTTCAAATTCTTCGTACCATGAAATATGTTAGAAGCAAAACCCGTAAAGAAAAGAAATTTTTAGAAAATGCAACCCAAGAAATTTTAAAAGAATGTGAAACACAAAAAACAATTGAAGATGATCATAGAAAAACTAAATTTTTTAGTACTATAGAAGATATTTCAGAAATTATTAACTTGATTAATTTACCGAATATTAAATTAAATGGATTTGAAACAACCGATAATCCACGATTTGAATCCTTCAAGAAAAACTTTATTGAATTAAAGTCTAAAGTAATAGTGGAGTTAAATAAAATTGAGCTGTTATCTAATTCTCAATTGACAAGAGTATCGAGATCAAAAGATTTTAATATAGAATTATGTGCAAAGGAAATATTCGAGTTAATTAATGATTTAAAAATTTCATATGAAAAGTTAACAGTTTCTCAAAAAGTGGAACTTGAATACTTAGAAAAGCCGTTTAATTTAAATGGGTTATTAAAATTTGCTGAAGGGTGTTTTAGAGCGTTTGAATACGTTTTGATTCAGAAAGAAAATATAAAACTCTTTGATGATAATAGTAAGATAATTCAAGAAAAAATGAAAAAAAGAAATGTTGTTTTTGGAGAACAAAAAAAAATAGAAGCTAATATTTCATCTAATGAATATGTGTGGTTAACTGTAGAAAATACTGTCAAAGATAATACTGTTAAAGATGACCCTACTACAAGGGATCCTAAAGTACTAGGAAAAGATTTATTTAAACAAAACAAAGTCATTAGCGATCCAAAAACAGGTAAAATCAATTTGAATAACAAAAAATTTAATGCACTAAATGAATTGTTAAATAATAGAAACACAAAAATTGAAGATTCCAACAATCAATAATTAGTTAATCTCGCTAAGTCAACGATAATATCACAGACTTAGCGTAAAGTTTTTCAAAACTGTAATATTAAGGTTTTTTAGGCGCTGCTTCGTTTATGTCATTTACTTACACTATTATTAATTTTTCATGCTACGATTCTACGTTTTATCCAACCTTCGGTGAGTGCGGTTACTTCCCTTTTGGAAAAATAGATGATTTCATTGCAAATAAGATGAATTTAGACATAGTAAAGAGTTTCGACTAGTCGCGTATGCCTTAAGCTTAAAATTCTTATCTATTGAAACATGTGTTTAATTATCCTGAAAGGCTTGAATTGCAACAGCCCAGG
>JAUXSJ010000368.1 GCA_030679615.1 Parachlamydiaceae bacterium
TAGAGTCCGTAGGACGACTCCCATTACAGCCCACAGTGACGAAGGAACTGTGGGAATAAGAAAAAAAAAGACAGAGAGCTCATCAGATCGATTCAAAAGCTATTCAGAATCAATTGTATACGACTCGATAATTACAGAGCATTAAATGTAAAGTATTTTTTGTCCTGATGAGTATGGGATAGGAAGGATCGCTTTCCGCGGCAAGATAATGAATCAAATAATTTCCTTAAACAGATTGACGGAGAGAAGGTGAGATGCAATGAATAAATTCTCTGCGTCTCACCTTTTCTCCGTCTCTGCGTTAAAAATTAACGTGATGTGATTAAAACTACTTCAAACGTGAAAAAATGTAAGCAGCCACATTCTCAATCTCTACACGCTCTTGTTTCATTGTATCCCGATCTCTAATCGTCACGGTGTTATTTTCCAATGTGTCGTAATCAATCGTGATACAAAAAGGAGTTCCGATTTCATCATGGCGACGATATCTCTTTCCGATAGCTCCCATTTCATCATACTGAACATTCCAATGATTTCTCAATTCTTCATAAAGGGTTCTTGCTTTAGCCGTTAAATTTTCTTTTTTCATTAATGGGAATATTGCAGCTTTTACAGGTGCTAATTTTGCAGGTAAATGAAGAACCGTGCGTGTTTCACCATCAGGTAATGTTTCTTCTTCGTAAGCCTGACATAAAATTGCCAAAATAGTTCGATCTAATCCAAAAGTGGGTTCGATAACATGAGGAATCCATTTTTCATTTGTTTTAGGATCTGTGTATTCAATTTTAGCTTTTGCAAACTCACTATGCCTCGTTAAATCAAAGTTGGTGCGATAAGCTAATCCATACAATTCCTGCACACCAAAAGGAAACTTATACATGATATCGACGGTTCTTTTCGAATAATGAGACAATTTTTCTTTTGGATGCTCAAAAAGAGTAAGATTAGATTTTTCTAATCCAATTTCATCACACCAAGATTGCATTTCCTTTAGCCATTTTTCAAAATACTCTTCCCATCCTTGTGGGGGAATGAAATATTCGATTTCCATTTGTTCAAACTCAATCACACGAAAAATAAAATTACCTGGAGTAATTTCATTTCTAAATGCTTTCCCTATTTGACCTACGCCAAAAGGCACCTGAACTCTCACTGTATCGATAATATTTTTAAAATCTAAGAAAATGGCTTGAGCTGTTTCTGGTCTTAAATAGGCAATGCCATCATTTTCATTTTGCGATGTTTTGCTTACTTTAGTGGTAAACATCAAATTAAAATAACGCGCTTCTGTCCAATCCTTGGCTTCACATTTTGGACAAGACAATTGATGCTTTTGAACAATTTCATTGAGTTGATTAACCGACAACCCTTCAACATCCATTTTTAAAGTGCTTTCAATTAAATGATCCACTCTAAATCTTGATTTACAAGACTTACAGTCAATCAAAGCGTCATTAAAACCTTCTACATGCCCCGAAGCCTCCCAAGCTCTAGGATGAAGCAAAATAGGTCCATCTAAACCCACCATATCTTCACGGAATTGAACAAATCGTTTCCACCATAAATCTTTAATGTTTTTCTTAAGCTCAACACCATATGGACCATAACTATAAGTATTTGCAAATCCTCCGTATAAATCAGATCCAGGATAAATGAATCCACGTCGTTTACAAAGAGCAACAATAGCTTTTAGAGAATCTTGTTCAGTAGACTGCTTATTTTCCATTTTATATCCAATTTAAAACTTGAAATAAATACGATACAATTAAATGTGCCTTTTTTCAAGTCAAACTTGTTGCTAGAAAAATTTATTTGTTTTATTATTGATGCATGAAAACTTATATTAATTTTCAAAATAACGTCTTACTCTCCTTTTTTTGCAAAAAAAAATTAGAGCAATTATCTTTATTAATTCCCGCCCATAAATCTTCCCTTGACAGCTTTTTTGTCGTTGTCGTGCGCTTCGCGAACATCTAATATTTCACTACATATCTATTACATTTTTTAGAAAGTATTTTAACAGGATTACTTAATATTTTAATTTTTAATTTTATTGTTACAGGATTTAATATGAAACGGTTATTAAAATCAGAAAGTTTATCTATTGGACTGGCAATGTTTGCCATGTTTTTTGGAGCAGGAAATATTATTTTTCCATTAGCTCTTGGTCAGTATGCTGGTGATAAAAATTTCTTTGCTATCATTGGACTCATTATCACGGCTGCTGTCATGCCAATGATAGGAATTATCGCAATGATCTTATTTGACGGCGATTATAGAAGTTTTTTTGGACGTTTAGGGAAATATCCAGGATTGTTATTGGCTCTTTTTATGATTTCCTTGTTAGGTCCTTTAGGGTCTACACCAAGATGTATCGTTTTAGCTTATTCAACTTTAAAAATGGCGTTTTTGGACTTTAATTTACCCACTTTTAGTGCGATATCGTGTTTGATAATTTACATATTTACAATGAAACAAAAAAACATTTTAAAGTTACTTGGATGGGTTTTAACACCTTTATTATTACTTTCATTATTGTTAATTATTTTAATAGGCTTATTTACAGGATCTGAATCAAAGATCGTAGAGCATTCAAATATGCAAATGTTTTTACACGGCCTCAATGAAGGCTATAATACAATGGATTTGCTGGCTGCATTCTTTTTTTCATCGACCATCATCACAATATTAAAAATACGTTTTCAAGAAAAAAATGAAAATAAGAGTTATTTTAAAACAGCCATGCAAGCAAGTGTTATAGGCGCTTCATTACTAACACTGGTTTACATTGGATTTAGCTATATTGCTGCTTTTCATGGAAATGAATTAAGTCATCTGGCAAACGAAGAGTTACTTTCGGCGATGACAATAAAAATAGCTGGTCCCTACGCAGGGATTCTCATTTGTATTGCAATCGCCTTAGCTTG
>JAUXSJ010000007.1 GCA_030679615.1 Parachlamydiaceae bacterium
CTCGATTTTCTAAAAAATCATTCAATTGATTTTGAGCTATATCAACATGTGTCCGTTTTTACGACCAGTGAATCTGAAAAGATTAAACAAGATATTCCTGGTGCACATAGTAAAAATCTTTTTTTAAAAGATAAAAAGAAAAACTTTGTGTTGTTGTCCGTTTTGGATACAAAAAAAGTTGATCTGACCGCATTTTCAAAATTATACGGCAAAGGACGTTTTTCATTTGCCAGCGATGAAGATTTGATGCATTTTCTGGGGGTTGTCCCAGGTTCAGTTACACCTTATGGGTTACTTAATGATATTGCGCGTAATGTTACATTTTATTTGGATCAAGATTTTTTAAAAAGTGATCAAGTTAATTTTCATCCTTTGCGGAACGATATGACTTTAAATGTTTCGACGAGCAATTTTCTAAAATTTTGTGAGATTGTTAATCATTTCCCTGTTTGTGTTGAGGTGATTGAAAAACAATAAAGTACTTAAAATGAACATATTTAATTTTTGGTTAATATTAAAAAAATTATCATTTTTTATCGTGTTAATAATAGGTGTTTCGTCTTGTGTTCAAAAAGACAAACTCTCTTTAAGTCCACAATCAACTCAAGAATCACGAATAAGTGACAAAATAAAATCTATTTTTTCTGTACCTCATGATCAAAAAATAAAGATTGAAAAAATTACTGAAGGTCGTTCTGATTCATCAATTTATAAAGCATTTTTAAACGAAAAAAATTATATTGTTAGAATGTTAAGCCCTGAAAGAGCGTTAAATGAACGCAAATGGGAAGTTGAATTAGTAAAAAAAACAGCAGATAAAAATATTTCGCCTCATGTTTATTATGTTTCGCCTGATTATCAAATGATTGTTATGGATTTTACTGCCGGCGAAAATTTTTTTGGATCCATTACACGTAAACCTTTTTTATTACAATCACTTGCTCAAAAACTATACATTCTTCATTCATTGCCAATATCACCTTTGACGCCTAAAATTCCGACTTTGGAAAAAAACTTTTTTGTTAAAACTGAAGCTAAAGAATATCAAGAATTATTAAATAATTTTAGAAACTTAGAAAAGAGCTTTCTTAAAAATTCTAATCTTGCGATCACGCATACGGATGTTCATCCAGGCAATTTAATTGCAGATCAAAAAGATGTATGGATGATTGATTGGCAGGATGCGGGACTTTATGGTCCATTATATGATCTCGCTCGTTTTGTTGTTGATGTTCAATTGTCACCAAGCGACGAAGCTATTTTTTTAAAAGCTTATTTTAATAAAGAGATGACATTAGAAGAAAAAGAAAATTACCTTAGAGCCAAAAAAATGTCATATATTAAAATTATTGATTCATTAATTTCAGTATATGTAAAAAATACTGAAGATAAAGAAACAGCTATAACGAAATTATTCATTGATGCAAAAAAAGATTTATCTGCAAAAGATAATTTAATACTTGAGTTAATTGGTAAAAGTAATTTTAATGAAATGAGAAGAAAAATGTCAGATTTAAGCAGCTTGAGAATTGTTCTGTTGCATATGATGAAAAACTATCAGAAATTGTAAAATTTAATTTTATTTAATTGTAATCTTGTTTGCGCATTATTTATTAATAACACTTTTTTAATAATTTTTATTATAGAATAAAGTATAAATACTTATGATGGAGTTAAAAATGAAAAGATCTGTATATGCTTTTGTACTTTCATTGGTCGTAATGCCTGTTTGGGGAGAGACCCAAGATAAAAACAATCAAGATATACCAAAAGAAATACGTGTGACGCAGATAACACCTGTTCTGTCGTGGCATCAAAATGATGCATTGCTTAAATTGAAAGAAAAATATGTGCCTGAGAGAAAAACACTAAAAGGTGATGTGAAGGTTACCAATTAGAGTGTGATGATCATTCAGGAGTTATAACCTCCGCTTGTTCGTAGCACAATAGGTAGTGCTGATGTGTTGGTGTGAAATCTTAGCGACTCTGGTTAGAATATTATTTAAGGATATCGCTCCCTTGTTGACCATGCATATTTTTACAATTGGCGTCAGCACCTTTGCTAATAAGCTATGTCGCTATTTATCATATTTTGTCTGTAGTCAGATAGACATTGGAAGGATGCATCCTCACTTTTCACTTATGTATATAAGGATACGTTCTCTGTTTACTTCTTAAGTCTATCAACTATTGTAGATCGGTAATTAATATTTCAAGATCTTTTTGAATGCATATTAATTTAACGTAACAATAGTCATTCCTTTGTTTTTTAGAATATTAATAAATTCAAGTTCTTCTTCAAATAAATATGGATCATCTACTTGGTAAGTCATCAAAACAGGTGGTTCAGCTTTTAAATTTAGTGCTTTTACATCAGCGCCAAGATCTATCATTTTATTAATTTTTTTTAATAATTCTATATCTAAAAAATTTAAAACGGTATCTTTTAAAATCAAATGAAGAAAAGTGCTTCCTTCTTTATCAGATGAATTTATATCTACAACTTTAAATAATTCATCAAGATCATCAAGTGTTAAAAAATAAAAACCCTTATTAAAAATTGATCTACTATGTTCATCTTTATCAAAAAGAGAAATATTTTTAGAATGCAAATATTTTAAGTTTTCTGCATTTGTAAAGCCATAAAGTTTAAGAACATCTAAGATAGTTCGACCCTTATTATCAATTGTTTTTATATCCGCTCCTAATTTAATCAAAAAATCTATCTTTTCTACTCTTAAAGAAAAAGATGAGCATTCCTTAAATAATGTTGTTTCGCCATTATAATTTTTATCTTCTAAGCTTAATCCCTTTTGAATTAAACTCATTAAGAAATTTTCAAAATCAGTAAGTTTATTTAGGTCATATGATGGTATAGATTTTTCAAATAAGTAATGAATCGCACTATTTCCTTGATTATCCTTTGCAAAAATATCTGTGCCCATTTCAATTAATATTCTTACTAAATCTTGTGTTTCAGATTGATGAATATGTGAACACGCTAATAAGAAAGGTGTTCTTCCGTCTTTATCTTTTTGGTCTATTGTTAAGCCGTGTTGTAAAAAGCGATCAAGAATTATTTTTTGACGTTCTTGGTTTGTTGTTGTTTGCTCTGTTTCTAGGACTTCATAATCTGTAATTTCTTCCCAAAAATTGTAAGCATGAATATCAGCTGAAGTCGTGTTAAGCATATGTATTGGTGATAGGCCATTATTATTTTGTATTGATGGATTCGCACCGTTAAGTAATAGAAAATCTACAATTTTTAGGTCAAGATATATAACAGCAATGTGAAGTGGTGTTAGGCCAAGACAATTCTTATTATTCGGCGAATGTTTGAGGTCTTTTATCAAAAACTCAACAATATCTAATCGACCATTGGCACATGCTTTATGAAGTAAATCGGTAGATTTTTCACTGAAATCAGTTATACCAGCAAATTCAATAAGTTCTTTAATCATTTCAAATGATACTGAAGGTTTATTAAAAATTTTACCTAGAGGTGTTGAGTCATTATTATCTAACGAATATATATCGCCGCCATATTGAACAAAATATTTTATTGTTTCAAATAATTCATCTGTATTATATGTCTGAGAGCAAAAAACATGGAGTGGTGTTTGTCTATTTTGATTTAAAGCATTAGGATTAGCGCCATTTTTAATTAAATATTTTATCAATGAGTTTGATCCATTTTGTGCTGCGTAATGTAGTATTGTATCGCCTTGGTAGTCAGCTAAATGAAGGTCGAATC
>JAUXSJ010000068.1 GCA_030679615.1 Parachlamydiaceae bacterium
GTCTCTGCTGTCTCTGCTGTCTCTGCTGTCTCTGCTGTCTCTGCTGTCTCTGCTGTCTCTGCTGTCTCTGCTGTCTCTGCTGTCTCTGCTGTCTCTATAAAAGAAAATCGCGTAGAGAAGATGTTAAATCTTCCCTAGGCGATATATCTATTATCTATAACTAAGACACAACCTAATTTAACTAACGATTAGAACTCATGTCCAATTGTTAAGTTAATTTGGTATGAATGCCATTTTGCTGACTCATGAGCACGTCCACTATAACCACCCTCTGAGCTGCTATAGTAACTGTCATAAGATGAAAAATGTTGGTGTCTATGTCTATGTGCTCTGTAGTCTTGAAACTTAACAGAAAGACCTGCTGTCCAGCATTGGCTGATATCGTAATCTGCACCAATTCCAAACACCCATCCGCTACCACGTGAGTGGTTGTGGCGATTATTGAAGAAGAAGTCATCACAGAAGTTTCTTCTTCCTGAGAACTCTACCCAGTGGTACTCGATTTCACCGTATACATTCCAGCATTGGCTGAATGGACGGTATTCGAAATCAACTCCAACAAAACCACCATACCAGCGGTTTAAGAATTTATGTGTACAGCAATTGCCCAAACCATATCCGTAAAAATCAAAATCTCTTCTTTCTACACGGAATGTTTGCTCGTCAAGAGCATAACCAACAACTGGAGCAAGAATCAATGAACAATCGCAGAAATAGAATGGGTATCCTATTGCAGCATTGAATCCGTATACATAACGATCATCAATAATATTTTTTCTAAAGCATGAACCTTGGAAAGAATCGTTTCCAATGAAACTGCTGCTTCCGTATGTATCAAATGAGTTTTCAAACTTACCATCTAACACCCAACCCCAGTATGCTCCTCCACGTACGTAAAAGTTGCATCCAATTGTTGATCTTCCATTCAATGCTATTTGAAAAATATCTACATCTTTGAATTTTGTATGATGTTTAATATCTGGAGATGATGCTGGAAAGCTATGTTCCCAATCAATATTGTCATGGCGATAGCCCGCTTCGAATGTGATTTCACCCACATTTGCATTAGCGGATACAGCTGATCCTACTAACGCTGCCATTAATAAGGTTATCCATTTTCGCATATTAATTCCTTGTTAACTGAAGTTTACCTTAAATTTATTTCCACTCTTTTTTTGGTTTTATTATCAGAACGTCTGCCTAACCAAACGCCAGTCAAGTAATTAGCCTATATATTCCACTAATCACTATTTATTTTTATCTTATTAATTGTCATCCTTGTCCTAGAACAAGTCTTCAACAACAACACTAATAAAAATAATGCACTGAATACCTGAAAACAAAACTCTGCGTAATTCGACGTCAATATCTTCTATCTTTTAATTATCTGTCAAAGGTTTTTTTATAGGTTATTTTCTGTTTCTTAAGTTACTAATAATAAATTTATTATACATAATGTTTTTAATGAAAGATAAGGCGAGACTGTGGAGAGAGGTGATAATTTGATAAGTTTTGTAACTGTTAACTTTTCTTCTTTAGAATAAAAAGTTAACAGTTTGAACAGAAATGGTTATTGCGCTTCCAATCTTGTAAGCCCACCTAAATAAGGTTGAAGAACTTCTGGGATAAGAATGGAACCATCTGGTTGCTGATTATTTTCTAAAAGGGCAACCATTAATCTTGAGGTGGCAAGTCCAGATCCATTAAGGGTATGGACAAAATCTAATTTTCCGTCTGGACGACGAAAACGAATATTAGAGCGTCTAGCTTGGTAATCACTACAGTTTGAAACAGAAGAAACTTCGTAATACCGGTTTTGACCAGGCAACCATACTTCTATGTCGATTGTTTTTGCTGCAGCAAATGACATGTCACCTGTCACTAGTAACATATTACGGTAGTGTAATTTTAAGCCTTGAAGAACTTCTTCCGCACTAGCTAACATTTCATTGAAAACTTTTTCACTCTGTTCTGGTTGCGCAAAACAAAACATTTCCACTTTATTAAATTGGTGCATGCGTATTAACCCTCTTTCCTGCGAACCCGCTGCACCAGCTTCACGTCTAAAGCACGGAGTATAAGCAACATATTTTAAAGTCAAATCGTTTTCAGGAATGATCTCATCTGAATGAAGCGCATTTAAAGGAATTTCAGCTGTAGGAATTAAATAAAGTTGAAAATCAGGATCATTAATCTTAAATTGCTGATGTTCAAACTTTGGTAATTGTCCTGACCCATAAACCATATCTGGACGAACTAACAATGGAGGGATCCATTGCATAAATCCGTTTTTAATTTGAATGTTCAACATATATTGAATCAAAGCCCACTCTAAACGCGCACCTAAATTTCGATAAACAGGCCAGCCTGATCCTGAAATTTTAGCTCCTCTCTTAAAATCAAAAAGTTGTAATCCTTCATTAAGTTCCACATGATTTTTAAAAGGAAAAGAAAATTCTGGTTTTTTTCCAACTTCTTTAAGGCATTCATTTTCTTTCGGATCTTGAGAAATTTTGATGTTATCCATTGGTAAATTAGGAAGTCTTGCTAATTCATCATGAAAAATTGCTTCCATTTCTCTTATACGATGATCTAATAAATCGATTTCATCTGCAAATGAAGAGACTTGAGCCATTAATTCGGATCCATCTTGACCTGATCGTTTTAATTCACCAATTTTTTGCGAAAGATCATTTCTTTGTGCCTTAAGTGATTCCACACGATTTTTATCTTCACGAATTTTATGATCTAAATCACAGATATTTGAAAGATCAATGGTTGGATCTTTTCTTCTTAATTTTTCTTCAATAATTTGACGATCTTTACGAATCAAGCGAATATCTAACATGGAACATCCTTTTACAAATCGTTTACAATAATTGACTGACTTAAAATGCAAATGCTCAGTCATTAACTAGTTGGGTAGTTCATCACCGTCAGTTTTTTTTAAACGCGGAGACGGGGAGACAGAGAGACGGAGAGAAAAACATTTAAATATAAAAGCTAATTATTCTCTCTATTTTTTAAATGTTCTTCTCTCCGTCTCTCTGTCTCCCCGTCTCCGCGTTAAAAAAAACTGACGGCTGATAAGCTATCCAAACTAGTTAGTGTCTAAATGTTTACTCTTATTTAATTAAATAAGTATAAATGAAAGCCGTTTTTGAATTCCAGATAATCGAACTCCTTGTTGCTGAATTGTCTTTTCAATCACCTCATCTGTACCGAAAATTTCAATTTCTTTTTTTGCTCTTGTCACAGCTGTATATAAAATTTCTCGTCCAAATCCTTCTGAGCCTTTCGGTAGGACTAGAATAACTTTTTGAAATTCAGTACCTTGACTTTTGTGGACAGATAAACAATAGGCATATTCAAATTTTGAAAGTAAAAGTGCAGAAAGATGTCGATTTTTCTGATTAGATTGCTGTGAAGGAAAAATCGCAAAGTCGTCTGAATTGATTGATTGTAAAGGAAGTTTTCTTAATAAAACTCCGGTTTCTCCATTGAATAGCTTTAATCGATAATCATTTGCTGTCATGATGATTGGAATGGCTACCCAACCTTTTGAAGGTAGATTTTTACTTATCTGATGCCAAATTAATCCATTGATTTCTTCAACCCCTAAATCGCCTTTACGCAAGGGAGATAAAATACGTATTTGGTTAAAGCGTTCTATAAATTCATCAGGATCTTGGTTTTCTTTTAAGAGAAAAGGAAAAAATTTCGAACTGTATTCAATAAACTGTTTTTGAACTTTTTTTTGATCTTGAGAAAATGTTAACCATTTGATTCCTTGAGATGAAGTCTTTAATAAATCAAATACTTTACAGGTATTTCCTTCATTGACCATTTTAGCAAAACTAATTAATTCTTTTAATTCAGCTCTTAAGCAAGTCTTTAAAAATATACAGGGTATTTTTAAATGTGGGTTTTTCAGTGAAAATTGAAAAAGATCTGCAAAAGCACCTCCTGCATCTACTGAGGGCAATTGACATTGATCTCCAAGAAGAATTAATCGAGAACCAGGTTTAAGGGATTTAAATACCCAAGCCATCATTTTAATATCAATCATTGAACTTTCATCAATGACTAATAAGTCTGCTTGGATTTGAAAATAGGGATCGGGTTCAGAGTCTTGCTTAATACCTAGTAAGGCATGAAGCGTTTTTGCTTCAATAACCGGAAAATCTTCTTCACTTTCAATTACTCTCATTAAACTTTTAGATAAATTGGCAGCTGCTTTTCCTGTAGGAGCAGCTAAAGCGATTTTACAATTAGATTTTTGTTCTTTGCTTAAATGCTTCCAAAACAATTTCATCAAGTGCCCAGCAGTATATGTTTTACCTGTCCCTGGGCCTCCTGCAATTAATGTAAAAGAATTTACGCAACCTTCTAAAATTGCTTTCGCCTGTTCTTCTAATAAAACTTCATTTTGACATAAAGAATTCAAAGTCTTTTGAATATCATTCACATCAAGTGTCAATGTAGGTTTTTTTGTTAAATGACTTTTAAAATTATGTAAAAATAAAGTTTCGTAAATCCAATTTTTTTGTAAGTACCAATTATGACCATTTTTGCATAAAGGGATATTTTGATAAGAATCAAGTCCTCCATCCTTATCATCAAAATTCATCATCATATTAGCGGGGACTTGTTGTTCTCCTTCTAGAATCATATTTGTTAAAAATAATTCTTCATCGTGATCAATGGATGGATTGAAATCTTGATCTTGATGACTCCATATTTGAAAAATGGAAGGTGTGATGACATTTCCATCTATATTTATACACAAATGTCCTTCTCTTGCCGAAAGAATCAGGTGGCAAATGAAAAAAGCGACAGTTTCGTCAACATCTGGATGTTTTTCTAATAAATGATGAACCAGGGAGTAGTCTAAATAAGACAATCTTTTTTTTTTCAAAAATTGATCAAACAAAGGAAAAATTGGCGCATGTTTTTTTTCTTCATACTTTGATAACCATGGAGTACGTTGAAACTTTTGAAAAAATTGAGCTTTGGCTAAACCTTGCTTGTGCATAAATGACTCGATTAATTGATGATATTAACATTTCTTAGCTCTTGCGTATAGACAAAAATTCGAAAACTCAACAATGTTAATATTTGGCATTCACATTAACTAATATGTAAACTATCATTACTAATGCAGAGGCGGGGAGACGGAGGACGCAGAGATTAAATTTAATTATCTCTACGTCTCCCTATCTCCCCGCTTCTGCGTTAATAATTGTTAATTTGTTAGTTCAAATGTGTTCTTAATTTTTATTAATGAAATGAGAACAAAAATGGATCTTGACTATTCAGTTTTATTTCTCTTAGTTATTTTTTTTCTTCTTATCTTTTTTTTAAAAACAAAATTTTTTTCAAATTTAAACCCACCTTCACTTTCTTTTTCAAAGATATCTCCTCTAAAATTTTCTACTTGGCGAATCAAATGTTTTTCTTATTCTTCATACTTACATTATTTTGCTCTTACTTGCCTGAGCATTGCATTAATTAATCCTAAAATCATTTCTGAAAAATCACCTTCAATCATACAAAAAGAATCAATTCGACAATTACCAAAGGAAGGAATAGCCATTTACTTAGTTCTAGATCAATCTGGTTCTATGTCAAGAACAATGGCGGATGATGAAAATCTAAAAAAAATTGAATTCCTTAAACAAGTCACTAAACAATTTATTGTGGATCACCCAAACGATTTAATGGGACTCATCGCTTTTGCAAGAATTCCCAGAGTCTTGGTTCCCTTAACTTTAGATCAAAAAACTCTTTTAAAAAAACTCGATGATTTACAAGTTGTGAGTAAACCAGAGGACGATGGTACTGCCATTGGTTATGGAATTTATAAAACGGCAAACTTAATGGCAGCCACGCGCTATTTTTCAGAAGAAGTAAAAAATCAAGAGACACTTTCTTTTACAATAAAAAGTTCAGTCATGATCGTTGTTTCAGATGGATTTCAAGATCCCAATCGTCTTGATTACGGAAATCGATTACGCACCATTGAACTTGATGAAGCAGCTGAATTTGCTAAAAAAGAAAATATTCATTTATACATGATTAATATTGATCCTTCTTTTGCTTCTGATTCCTATGCACCACATCGTCGACAATTAGAAAGAATCACTCGAGAAACAGGGGGTCAATTTTATTTAATAAAGAACCCGAAAGATTTAAAAAATATTTATCAATCGATTCATAAACTTGAAAAAGGTGTTATTTCGCAAGATGTATTATCACCTCAATCAACTTCAACAACGATATATTATTTTTATCCATATTTAATTTTTTTGGGATTAATTGGATTACTCACTGCACTAATTTTAGAAACGTGGATTTTAAAAACGGTTCCATAAATGTATTCATTTTATTTTCCACAAGCAGCATGGTTAATTTTATTTTTAATCCCTATAATGATTGGATTTCTATTCCTCAATTATTTTCGTAGCTTGCAACTCAATCATTTTGCAAATCCATTATTAATTGCTGATTTATTAACCCCTCGTTCCCAATCAATCCTGTTGACTAAACAAATAGGCTGGGGGTTTATTTGGATCTTATGCTGCATCGCTCTAATGGATCCGATTGGGAATATTCACTATGTTTCAACCTCTTCCACCGATAAAAATTTAATGACCCAACAACTTCCTCAAGAAGTGATCTTTTTAATCGATACTTCTGCATCGATGAATGTTAAAGATGGCTCAAAAGATGAAACTCGTTTAGAAGAAGGGAAAAGAATTATTATTGATGTAGTACGCCAATTAAGTGGACAAAACACTTCTTTATATGCCTTTACATCGATTCTAACTCCCATTGTTCCTCCGACTTTAGATTATCTATTTCTAAGGTTGTCAGTTGGAGAATTACATATTGATCAAGGCGATATTGGAGGAACAAATTTCGCAAAAATTTTACAATCTCTAAAAGAAGAAATTTTTTCCCAACCTTCTTTCCAGCACTATTCCATTATTTTATTAAGCGACGGAGAAGATAGAGAGTTTGAAAATCTATCTTCAGAAGAAAAAAACAAACAAATTGAAACAATTATTAAACAATTACCTGAGTCGCATTCTCAATCTTTTAATTTCTATACAGTTGGATTGGGCCGAACATCACCAAGTCCAATTCCTTTTGCATTTGTTGAAGGAAAACCTGTTTTATCAAAATTAGATTCCGATGTACTCATACGTTTAGCACAAAGCTGGAATGGAACATATTATGAAGCATCAAATTGGAATTCATTAAACTTAGCAAAAGACATAAAGAACAAAATAACAGAAAATTTGAAAATGAAAAAAAATGAAAAATTAATAAGCAATACCCTGATGATTAATCCAGAAGATATTAAATATGATGTTTATTATCAAATTCCTCTTGCCCTTGGGGTATTGTTTTATATCTTAAATCTTTTACTTCCTGACGTTAGGCGAAAATCATGAATAGGTCTAATCGATGGGGGTTAATCATTTTTCTTTTTTCTTCCTTTCTTCTTACTGCAGATGAAAATTTGAATAAAATAAGTAAGCATGCTCAAGTTTACTCTGAAACAAATGAATATTCAAAAGCTATTAAATTATACTCTGAACTCCTTAATGAATCATTACAACCCTGGCAAGTAGCTCGGTTACACTATAATTTAGGCCTTTTAAAACTAGCTCAAAATCAATCAAAACAAGCTCTAGATGAATTCCTTCAAATTAATCCACTAGAATTATCATTTCCTGAAAATGTGAAAAAGTTATTTTTTTACGAAGCCATTGCCTACATACAACAAGCTGAAGACCTGAAAAAATTAAATCAACCTATTACTGAATATAAACAAAGCTATTTACTTCAAAAAAGCTTGATTTTATTAGAAAATGCAAAAAAGACCCCTTGTTTATTACACTCACAGGAAAATGAAAATTTGAAATGTGAGCCCTCTCTACTTATAAATACAGAAAAATTTATAAAACAAAGACTCAAAGATTTAGAAATACAATCACAAGAAATAAAACAAGAAAAAACCCCTAAGGAACAAAGCAGCTTTGCTCTTAAACAATTAATAATTGCTCAAAACCAAGCAATACTTTCTTTAAAAATGACATATCAAATAGATTTATTGATTGAATCTACAGAAAAGCAAAAAAATAAATTACCGCTTCAACAACAACAGAAACAAACTCTTGAAGCAGGCAATGCATTTATTCCTGCGGTCTTGAAAGACCAAGAAAAAGAATTTATCCAAAAAAACCCTACTTCTTGTTTGATTTCAAAATGGAACGATGTCATTTCTTTATTTGATGAAGGCTATCAATCGGCAAAAAATGGCTTAGTAATGTTGTCAAATGAATCTTTTTCAATCGAAGAAATTATGATCGCCAACGAATTAACAGTACAATATTGGCAACAAGCAATCGAACTCCTGCTTTCGCCTCCACAACCTAGTTCTTCTGATGCTATCAATCAAACACCAAAATCCACCGAAAGCATCAATGAAACCATTCTTGAAATTCAAGAAATGTTTTCACAAGATCAAATGAAAAGTTCTATAAAAGCTCCGCAAAAGGAGCTTCAATCATGGTAAATAAATTTGTATTCAAAAACCGCATTCTAAATTTATTTTTGATCATCTCTTCAATCATTTTATTTTATTCTCAAATAGAAGCTTCGACTGCACCTGCCAAAAAAAAACCTGTAAAAACATCTAAAGCAAAATCAACTGCACCTGC
>JAUXSJ010000034.1 GCA_030679615.1 Parachlamydiaceae bacterium
CAAGAACACAGACTTGTTTACCGTTTAATCGAAAATAATATTGAAATTTTATCATGCAAAGGACATTACGAAAACATGTAATAATAAACAACGTCATAACAATTAAATTAATATGACATTATGCATACACAAAATCTGTAAAAGGTCATATTAAAAAAAAATTGCATAATAATTTCTAACATAAATTAAACAAAGGATAATCATAATGTATAAAAATTTTTCTTCATTTTTTTTAATAATTAGCATAATTATATCTTTTTCTTCATCATTGCATGCTGGTAAAAATAAAAAAACCATTAAACAACAACCCAAATCTAACATTGAAACAGTTATTAAACATAATACTAACAACCCTATTTCTGACCCCGAAGAATTTGGATTTAGTCATTTAAAAACTTGGGACAAATTAAACAATAGAAAGAAACAAGCATTACTTAATTGTTTAAACGAAGCATTAAAACTGAAAAATGAAAATAATATTAAGCGCGCCGAACAATTATTAAGAGAAAATGCAAAAAAAAATTGCGATAACGCAATGTTTCATTTAGGCTGCCTAGAAGAAGAAAAAGAAAATTTTGAAGAAGCTTATACTTGGTATATGCTTTCTTTTTGTTCTGCAGTTTTTAAAAAGAATGATTTAACCCAACAAAACGATGCATATAATAAATTATTATCTATCATAGACTATCAACAAATTTCCGAAGATTATAAAATATTTTTTAAAAATTTTACAAACCCTGAATATATTTCAGATACAAGAATTAGTAAAAATAAAATAAACATTATAACATTATTTATAACTTCTCTACAAAAATCTTCTGAATGCAATCCAAAATTATCTGCATTCGCCTTTGAACTTTGCCGCTGGGCTGATAATGATGGAACATTTTACAGTGCTCTTGGCTCAGCCCTTAAAAAACAAAACTTAAACGAAGCCGCAGCCCATTGTTACCGTCTTTCAAAAACAGATGCATCATTAACTGACTTAATAGTATTAATTGTATCAAAAAAAATCACAACTGACCTCAATGGAAAAAATTTTGATGCAGATAAGGTATCACAAGTTGAACAAGCAAAAATTGACATAATGCTTAAAAAGAAAAATCTTCCACCAAAAGAACTTGAAATTTTAGGCGAATCTATCATTTTACAAAAAAATTTAATATTAAATGGAAAATCTATTCCTGAAAATAAAAAATATGAAATGGGTGTAATGTATTTACGTAAAGCAAAAACCCCTAAAGCCTTTGAAATAATAGGTGAATTAATTACAGCAAATAAAATTCAATATGACGAATATAATTTTCAAATCAGCCCAAATAAAAAATTTGATATAGCTGCACGTAATTTTCGTAAATCTGGCTCACCACAATCAATGATTAATTTAGCAGCTTTAATTTACAACAAACAAATTACACAAAATGAAAATGGAAATATCATTCCAGAAGAATCAAGATATGGAGTTGTTGAAAAAATTGCAAGAAAATATATAGATCTTCAAGATTCAATAAGTTTAATTGCCGATTTAATTTTTAAAAATCATACAGACTTTGATGAATCTAATAATAAGATTTTAGAGAATCAACGATATGAAACAGCATCAAGACTTTATTTAAAAGCACCTACCAAAAATTCTTATTATAAAATAGCCATACTTATTCTAAATGATTACATTAATACTAAAACAGGCCTTAGTATGCTGGGATATAATGAAGAATTTTCTATAACAAAAAATGAAATATTTGCTGAATTATGTAAACGTTCTGGAACTCCTGAAGCTTTAAGTGAACTTGCATTGCAAATTTATAAAAACCCCATAGACAAAGATGAACACAATAATCCTATCGATGAAAATCAGCGCATCAAAAAATCATCCGATTTATTCAAACAATCCTCTACAAATGAAGCTTTTTTTAATCTAGCTATAATCAAACTTAATCATGCACCTATAAAATCAATTGAAATACTCAAAGAATGTTTATCCTTATTCGAAAAATCTTTTTCACTAGGTTTCACAAAAGCTCTAGAATGGTCCTTAAGCTTAAACGAAAAAATTACCGCGCTTGAAAATCAAGACAACCCATTTATTTTAGAAGAAAATTCAGCTGAATTCAAAGAAGGCAAAGAATTAGAGACCATTTCTGAAAATAGTGAAAAAATTATAAATTCCGATAATACAACTACATCTTTTTCTATAAAAATATCTGAAGAAGATACAAACGAACATTCTTCTGAGCAAACTAACATAGATGAAGAAAATGCACTTAGCCTTGAGGTAAGAAAAAAAATAAAAGCAGCAAAAAAAGCTGAAAAAATAATAAAAACAAAAGATTTATTAAAAAGAAAACAAAACCGTTTTCAATTAATCAATCATCAACTGCCACAAAATCAAATGAATGACTTATTAATAAATGTAAAAAAACCACAAAAAAATTATAAAAAGAATCAAATAAAATGGAATAAAAAAACATTAGACCAAATTAATTCACTTCTTTCACATGAAAAGGACAAAGTACTTCTTTTAATTGATGATATAAAACATGGAGGCACTATGGGGCGTCCAGAAACACTTCAAGGTTGTAACGCAATATCACGTAGAATTACACAAGAACACAGACTTGTTTACCGTTTAATCGAAAATAATATTGAAATTTTATCATGCAAAGGACATTACGAAGATATGTAACAATAAAACAACATCACAACACTTAAATTATGTGGCCTTATGCATATATAAAATTTGCAAAAGACCACATTGTAATGAACATAAAAAATTTATTCCAATTTTTCTTGAACTTGCTTGTATCTAAAGTAAAATAACTTTAAATTCAGAAAAAGAATGCCACGCGATCTGCAGTCTCTCCCTACATGAACAAAAAAAAATTTGAAATTTAATTTAAATTTTCATCATTCAATAATTCTTCCAAGGAACAATCATCCAAATTGTTTAAAAAAGAATAATCATCAGATTCATTTTGGATAACATCTTCTGAATATGTTGAATATTCAAACAACAGCTTATCATTGTATGCTGAGATATCTGATTGAAGCTTTTTTCTAAAATTTTTGTTTAATACATTATTACACAAGGAATTAACTTCAATTGTTTTTTCGCTAGCAATTTGCCCAATACGTCTTAAAGAGGTTACATCTAAATAATCGTTTAAATCAATTTTTTGTTTTTTTATATCAAGCCGTTCATCATCATTGAAGTTTCTTTTTAAACCAACGCAAATTTCATTATCTGAAGTTAACAATTCATTCGAAGTTATTTTAGTTGCAAAACTTTCAGCGGAACAAAAAGTTGCAAGAAACAATAGTGTAATTTTTTTCATAATGTATCCTAAATTTTAGATAAAATATTAAATATTAATAAGTTGAAAAATATAAATAATAATATTTTAATCTTTTTAATATAAAAATCTTTAATTAAAATACACATTGTTTATTTAAAAGTAAATATTTTTTTTATATTAAAAAAATTTTTAAAGGCATAAATGCAGCAAATTAATCATTAATATATTGAAAAATAATAGAATATTTATATTATTTAATAGCTACAAAAGCTCTTCTTCTAGATTAGAAAAATAATCTATATCTTCCATAGAAGGAAAATCGTCATCTCCAAAATTATAATCTTCTTCCATATTACCATTTTCCATATCATCATCACTTTTTTGATTGATGTCTATGTTAAATGAACCACCCTGCATCGAATCAAAATGAAGCTCTACATATTTTTGCCAAAATAACTGATCGTATTTTCTTTTAAACATATTACGACGCAAAAAATTGGTGTTTTGTTTTTTAAAATTTTTTACCAATACACTTCCTGGAACTCTTCTATTCTTTTTACAAGAAAAGGAAGGAATTTGATCATGCAATTCATCGGAAAATTTAGGAAATTGTATTTCACTGTCAGTTTTTTCCACTAGAACCAATGCATTCATAGGTGTCTCGTCTGAAATTGAAGAACTTTCAGGCGCTGACACTTCCAGATCTTTATCTGCTGAAAAACTGTTTTGAGAAAAAAAAACGGAAAGGACAAACAACATAGTTTTTTTCATAATATACCCTCAGATAAAGTTGAAATTTTAAACTATAAAACAAGATGATGTCATTAAACATTACAAAATAATTAAGATAATGTAAATGTTTTTTTTTGAAAATAAAAAATAATTAAAAAACAAATACATGAAAAAATTATTTTCAGATAAAAAAATTAACTTTAATGCGCATCATTAAAAAAAATAACAGCGTGAAAAATATCCTTATATACCCAAATGGTTTGGAAATGCCGATTTTTGAGTCTGAAATTTGAGGTGATTTTTGATGCTCAAAATTTCGACAGATAATTGTTTTACCTTAGAAATTTTTAGTTCAAAAAGCGACCAAAGGTCATCGGCTAAAAATGGTAGTTTCAGATTATTTGGGTATAACCTTCACAATGTCAAAGATGTTAGGTATATAGATATATACATAAATAAGTAGATAACGCTTAAGGAGAATTTCGTGAAATTTTTTATAGATAGTGCCAACATTGACGACATTCGTGCTTTAGCAGATTTAGGCATTGTGGATGGCATTACCTCTAATCCTACTCTTATTGCACAAACAGGTCGTCCTTTTTTTAAAGTGATGGAAGAAATTTGTGCGCTCATTCAAGGACCTGTTTCTGCAGAAGTAACTGCCATTGAAGCAGAACAAATGGTTAAAGAAGGACTTGTGTTACATAAAATTGCACCTAACATTGTTATTAAAGTACCATCAACACCGCAAGGTATAAAGGCTTGTAAAATACTCCACGATCAAGGCATTAAGGTAAATGTAACTTTATGTTTTTCAGCGCTTCAAGCCCTTATTGCCGCGAAAGCGGGTGCCACGTTTATTTCACCCTTTATTGGTCGTCTTGATGATATCAATCAAGATGGCATGGCTTTAATTGATGATATTGTTCAGATTTATGGCAATTACCC
>JAUXSJ010000059.1 GCA_030679615.1 Parachlamydiaceae bacterium
GAAATGGAAGAATTTTTAAATGGATTTACAAAAATATAATATTTTAGGAGCAAAAATGAAGCAAATAACTATCTTTTTTACTGTAGTATTTTCACTTTTTTTTGCATTACATGCTGGTGAAAATGAAATTGAAAACGAACAAATAAATGAGCAAATTGAGCAAGTAGAACAAGTGACTTTATCTACAATCAAAGGGATTGAAATCTCTGAATTTGGTTTTCAAGTCAACGCGAATCAATGGGGTATCGAAACAGAACGAGATATGAGTGTCATGAAAACAACGATATTTAAGCATAATGATAAAATGCTTGAAGCAAAAGTTTCAAATTTAAAGTTAAAAGCGCCCTACGAACCTTACAAGCAAGCACTTTTAGTAGGTTTAAAAAACGGGACATTGAGTAGCGAATTAGCTGTTGAACAAGATATGACTGTTAATGGTATTCCAGTAAAATTTTGGCAAGTTAATGCAGTTTATAAAAACGGGGTTTCTTCAGTAACATTGGCATTAATTTACACTGGTGAGAAAGAAGTTGTACAAATTTTTATTACTGCTGAGGAAAGTGAATTTCCAGCATTAGAAAATCAAATGAGAGACTTTCTTTTTGGATTCGTAAGGTTATAAATTAATTTTAAAATTTTTTACTGTAATGGCTTAACATGGTTAGCCATTACAGTAAATTATTTATTAAATGGAACAATAATGAGAAAAATTACAATATATATAGTTATTTTCTTTTTTTTATTTTTAACGCCTCAATTAGCTTCTGTTTTTTGTGATGAAAATAATTCAAATGAAAAATGGGATCAAGCTCTTGAATTCATACCAGGAAAAGCTTCTTTTTTTGGAATATGGATTAATCCTGATAAATGGGAATTATTAGAATTCAATACATTGGATTGTTCCAATGTTCATCGATTTATGTCTAAACAGGGTGGTATTCTTGGTACATTGTCACATTCGTTTAAAAGTTTCTCTTATGATAAATTTAAAGAACAGATACTTGCTTCAGATGAATCAAAATCTGAATGGGAGATAATTTCTTTTGAAGAAATAATGGTAAACGAGCGATCTATGCGTTTATTACAGGTAAATACAATTTATAAAGATGATTCAAAGCCCTCAATAGCTAATTTAATTCTTATCCATACGGACGGTAAAAAAACAGTAAGCCTATCAGCAATTTCATCCTTAGAAAATTTTCCCAATGTCAAAGATGAAATGCTAGAATTTCTGAATGGATTAACAATTATTGATTGAGCTATAAATAGTTTAATGAATTGGAATCCTAATTACAGCGATTAATGATACAATCTACCCTAGATTTTAGTCTGGGCTTGTTTTCGCAGGCTTTAGCCTGCGAGCCAGTTAAGGTTTATTAAAGAACCTTCTATAGGAAAATATTCATATAGCAGTTGGATATAAAAAAGTAGCGGGACTTGCAGGCTAAAGCCTGCAAAAACAAGCCCAGACTAAAGTCTAGGCTACATGATCAACTGAAGAATACTCGCAAAGAAGAAATTAATCAATGGACACAAAAAAATTAAAGAAAATTGCCCTTCTGCCTAACGCTGTGACTGCTTTTGGATTATCTTGCGGTCTTTTTGTAATATTCAAAATGAATATGATTGGTATAGGGGAAGTAAATGAACAAGTCCTTGTGGCAGTGACTTTAATTTTACTCTTGGCAGCATTTGCAGATCTTTTAGATGGCGCTATTGCTAGGGTCATTAAGGCTGAAAGTGAATTTGGTAGTTTATTTGATTCACTGGCTGATGCGATTTCATTTGGAGTTGCGCCATGTGTAATTGTATTAAAAAGCTTATCTATTCTTCCTGGATCAAAATTATCATTTCTGGCAACTGCAGCTGCTTTAATTTTTTCCTTGTGTGGAGTCATGAGGTTGGTGAGGTTTAATGTCAGTGCACTTGCAGCGAAATTGAATGCAGACCTAGCTCTTGAGCACAAAAAACATTTTACTGGATTGCCTATTCCTGCTGCCGCCGCAGCCATCGTTTCTTTAAATCTTTTTTTATACTCACAAGAATTTCTTAGTACTTTCTCAATTTCAAAAATAACTCAAACCTGGATTCTATCATTGGCAATGATTTTATTAGGTTATTGCATGATTAGTCGTTGGAAATTCCCAAGTATTAAGACATTAAGAATACGCGTAAAATCTTTTCAAGCGCTTTTTTTGACTGTCGTCATAGCCGTGTTTATTCTTTATGGAGTTTTACATTTTTTTGCGCTTGTATCGATGGTCCTTTCATGGTCTTATGTTATTATTGCATGGATTTTATCAATTATCCGGTTAATCGCTGGAAGAAAATCTAAAACTCTTGAGGATTTTGAACCGGAGCCAGATGATTTTGATGATGATGACGAGTGATTCTTGTGTGATGCACAAAATTACAGGATGGATAGGATAAGCAATAGGAAGGACAAGATAGGGCTTACTCTAGAACGGAATTTATTTAACCCCCTTTAACGCAGAGGTGGGGAGACGGAGAGTCACAGAGAAGGAAATTTTTAATATTTATTTTCTCTG
>JAUXSJ010000061.1 GCA_030679615.1 Parachlamydiaceae bacterium
GTTGGCGTATGCAAATATGCACCTACAGATTCTTAGCCAGCGATATCTTTTGCAACGTATTCCCAATACACTTGGCCTTCAGGTTCTGGATCAGGATATGGGCGATGAAGTACGCACTGTATTTTCTCTCTCAGGTGGCGAATCATTCTTGGTATCTCTGGCACTGGCATTGGGGCTTGCTTCACTTTCCTCAAGCAGAATGCAGGTTGAATCTTTGTTTATTGATGAAGGCTTTGGCTCTCTCGATCCTGCTACTCTTAATATAGCTATGGATGCGCTGGAACGACTGCACAACCAGGGTCGTAAGGTTGGGGTAATATCACACGTACATGAAATGACGGAACGGATACCTGTGCAGATAAAGGTAATTAAGCAGCAGAGCGGGAAGAGTAAGGTGGAAGTGATTGGATTCTAAAACAAAAAACAGCTTGTATTGATGAAGATAAAATTTTTAAAGGCTTTTAACGGCGACTCAATTTTGATTTCATTTCTCGAAAAGGAGATACCAAGGAATATTCTTATTGATGGAGGAATAGGTGATACGTATAAAACTACATCAAATGTAAAGGGAGATTTGTATGAAGTAATCGAAAAGATCCGTGAAGAAAAGCAATTCATTGATCTTCTTGTTCTAACCCATTTTGATGACGATCATATCGGGGGAATTTTGAGATGGCTAAACAAAGACAAAGAAGCTGTTAGTCTTATTAAAAAGGTTTGGTTCAATTCCGGAAAAGAAATAGCTAAGAAGTTTAAGAGTAAGGAAAATAAAGACTTGGATATTGAAATAGCCGAAGAAATTGGTGATTTTCACACAAGTCCTAAGCAAGGAATTAAATTCGAAAAATATCTTCGAGATAATCATTTATGGGAAGGGAAAATAATTGATCAAGGTTTAACATGTGATTTATTAGGTTTGAAATTCAAAATTTTGTCACCAAATGACGATAAGCTAGATAAACTTCTAATGTTATATGAAAAACAAAAGGATTATTTCACAACTGGAGGTGAATATGATTTCCAAACTTTGTTGAAAGAATTTATTGATGAAGAAAGTCAATCTGGTTTTAAATTTCAGGAAGACAATAGTATTGCCAATGGTAGTTCAATAGCCTTTATAATGGAATACGAGAACAAGAATTTTCTTTTCCTGGCAGATGCACACCCGTCCATAGTTGTCGAAGGTCTGAACAAATTCGGTTACAATAAGGATCACCAACTAAATGCGGAATTGATGAAAGTATCACATCATGGAAGTATGTATAATACTAGTAAAGAACTTTTAGAAATAGTAAAAACAAACAAGTATCTTTTCAGTTCAAATGCGACCAAACATGGATTACCCAATAAAAGAACAATAGCCAGAATTATAAAAGATAACCCTGACGCCTTTATTTATTTCAACTATGATTTGAAAGACACTATTTTTTCAGCACAGGACTGGAATGACTGTTCAAATTTTAGATCAATTATGCAAAACGAGTTTTGATGGACGAAAACGACTTAAAAAGATATACGGTCATTTTAGATGGCGGAAGTGGTGTTTTGTTTCAACCTTTGGACGAAACAAAGACCTATATCCTTTCAGCTAAACATGTTTTTTATAAAAAAGTAGAACATGATAATGGTCCGGATACAAAAGAGCTAAAAGATAGAATTATTTATAGATTATCAACGGATCAGGAAACTCCCATTGAAATTAAACTAAAAAAAGGAGTGAATTATTATGAACACGATCACGCAGATGCTGCAATAATAGTTTTGGATGAAATTTCATGTTTTGATCAAATATTTATTGATGAAAGAAACAGCAGTTTTGATGGCTTTAACTTGACAGGTTACCCTGAAAGTAAATGCAACGCCAATGATAAATACGATAAGCACTCAATAAAAGACTTAATTACTTACGACAATAGCTTAATAACATTAAGACTAGTAGTTAATCATTTAGATCACAAGCAAATTACTGGATTTTCCGGTGGAGGAATTATTAAAACAAACGGAGACAGTCTATTATTGGCTGGAATTCAAAGTAGAACACCAATAGAAGACTGTAATGGGGAAATACAAGTTGTACCAATAAAAAGATTTGAAGAAATAGTTGATAGTAATAATTTATCAAAATTGCTACCCAGTTATTTATCCAATATTGAGCTACTTATCAATTCAATCATTAGCTATAATGAAACCTTACCCTCTCTAAAACCCAAATTACAACTTGCTATTAGACGACAATTCGAACAAGTTAAATGCGAGCTCGATACCATATATTCGAGTAGTTATATTAAAAAGTCTTCAACATCACCGACAGGAATAAAAAGTAAGCGTTTTTGGACTTCATTTCTCGAATATGCTTTAATAATCAGCCTTCTTGAGGTAGATGGATTTAATGAAGATATTTTAGCCAAAATGAACATTACTAAAAAATTTATATTTTCTGACTCTTCTAAGGACATATATGATTTGTATGGTGAGGTGCTTTTATTAGCGTCTGAGAATATTAGTAATGATTGTCAGGTTTTATTAGGCACTAATCAAACTCCTAATTCTGCTAACAGAAGAAGAATGCCGGCTGGTGAAGTTAACCTTAATGTAGGTAATGTAATAGATACAGAAACTATTGATAGAGTTCAAACAAGTTCAAAAATAAAGGAAATAATACACCTAAAAGCATTTGAATTTGATTGCATTAATTCAAATGAAAATACCTTAAATCAATTCTCAATTCAACAATTTGAAGATATTTTAAAAGAAATAAAACGACTTGTACATGATTTTTTCAATACTTGAAATAAATAAGCCGGACTTTGTTATTGAAAATGGCAAAGCCTATCACTTTATAAATGAGGGAAGCTTCAAAATAAATGTATTTTTTCTTGAAGCAGACAGCGCGACATTAAATGATAGTTGGAAACGATTTTCAAATATGGTAGCGGCTAATTATCAAACTGCTGAATATATGTCAGATAGTGATTTTGATAGATGGAATTTCTATATTATTTACATATCAAAAGACTGCGTTTCGAAAGAATTAAAAAATAAAATTGAAAACGATAAATTCTCTAGCAGAAAGATTGTTGAAGACACTTGTGCCAAAGAATTTAATCATGAAGAAGCCAACCGCTTAATTGTAAAACACATTACCAATGCGGATTTAAAAGAAATCGTTGAGACTACTAAAGAAACCTCAATTTCAGCATATGTTCCTGCGAATAAAAAACTTTGGGAACTTCTGACGCAAGAGGAAAAAGTCAGTGGCGACAGGAAAGCACAGGAAGAATTTATTAAACAAATAAATGCGCTATGAAAATAAAGAGTGTAAAAATCACAGGCTTCAGAGCATTTGAAAAAGAAGAAAATTCAACATTTGATTTTACGAAA
>JAUXSJ010000090.1 GCA_030679615.1 Parachlamydiaceae bacterium
AAATGAGTTGTATCTTGTTTCTATTAATGGTGGTGAAGCAACTCAAATTACTTCAGGGGCTAGTGAAAAAAGGTTCCCAAATTGGGAACCCCGTCATTGATCTAAGAACCTGTTAAACAAATTCTATGAGCGACGCTGTTGTTCCCATTGTTTTAATAAATATTTTTGATTTACACTTTCGTGTTGTTCCAGCATATGCAAGCGAAATGATTTTAAATCTTCTAAGCTGGGTTCTTCATCGGAAAATTCATCTACAGGGTTATCATTAATGATTTGTGAATACATATCCCTGCAAATATAAACTCCACAATTATTGGAATCTAATTGAAGTAACACAGGATTTTCTACAATTTTTCCGTTATTGGTAAAATTTTCTTTAAAAAATTCTAACACATCTCGAATAGTTTTATTTTTTTCAATAGGCACATATTGGCTATACTTACCTTTTGCATCAAAATAACGTACGGTATTGTTTTTAATAATAACGATAACAACATGATTGCGACCAAAGGCTTCATTTTTAGCAATAATCATAGGGATGACAATTGGATTTGAATCATTTCCTTTAGCAAGTAAATTTTTCATGGAATCACTATTGATAATTTCTTCTAAACTATTCTTATTAATTGCATTTTGTTCGGTTAAAAAATCAGGAATAAAGTGAAATGGTTTTTCAAAATTTTCAATAAGAGCGCTAATATAATTTTGAACATCTAAAGTGGTTAACATAGATCCTTCTTTTAATAAATTTGTAGAAGGATCATTAAACATTGAATTTTTATTTTCAGTTAATTGATCAGAAATAGTTAAAAAAGCTGTTGTTGTTATTGAACAAATTTTACCTAATAAATTTAATCCCTTTCCTGGAGTTCCTAATGGCGTAAACTTTTTCTTTTTTTCTTGCGTATGTTCTACTTTGTTTTCTCGTGTGCGTTCTACCATTATAAATTCGTCAATCAAATTATCATTTGAAATGTTTTTAATCTTACTTTTAACTTCATTATTCTCATTAATTTTGTTATTATTATTGATATTTTTATTTGAAGATTTGTGGTATGAATTTTTATGAAATGAATTTTCAGAGAAACTATTTGGATTTACATTTAAAAACATGGTATTCATCTTTGGTTTAAAATTTTGTTTATTATAATTTTAGTTGAAAATTATTATTATTTTATTTGATAAAGATGAAGGATTTATTAATTGTAGAGTATGTAAGCTTCATTGTTAAAAAAAACAGTTTTAATTAATCAATTAAGGTACAAGAAATGTATGGTTACGGTTATTATTCTTCGATTTCACAATCAAATAATGAAAATAATTCTGGGATTATTTCTAAGAAAAGAAGAAGAGATGTCTGGGAGAATGAAACAAATAAAACTGAAGAATTGAATAAGGTTATTCATCAAATGAATGAAAAAGTGAAGATTTCGAAAAAAACGGGTAAAAAAATCGTTTTAAGAAGCAAATCTGAAAATAATTTGGTGAATACTCATTTTATTCAAAAATTAGATGTAAATTTTGAGTTTTTTCAAAAAAAACAGAAAAAATTCGAAGATGAAGAAGTGAATGAAGTAGCTAATTTACTGTTTAAAACAACCATTATTCCAGCAGAGTTTAATCATCAAAACGAGCATTATTAGTTAGAATGACACAGACACAGAGAACACAAGGGACTTACTTTAGCGAAGGTTGGTGTAAAAATTAACCACTGAGATCACAGAGATCACTGAGAAAGAATGAGATAATTGAGAAAGTAAAACCTTTTTAGACTTTTTTGTATAATCGTCATGCTTTCATAATATCTTCTAGAGCCTGCAGTATGAATCCCGTTATAGCTCACTGAGACTGAGAAAAAAAGCCGCGAATGCGGCGAAAGCATGTAGTTACGGCCTCAGCCCAATGGCATTAAGTGTGACCATAAAATGCCGTCCTTTCAGGACTCGATGATTATTATACGATTACCCAGGCCTCCGCTTCGCTGCGACCTGGGCTATGAAATGCCGGCCCGTTGGGCCTGAAGGATTTTATTTTTGAGTGTGATATTTAAAGTATTTAACTTTATATAATTAAGCAAGAATTCTTCAGGCCCAACGGGCCGGCATTTCATAGCCAAGGTCGCAGCGAAGCGGAGGCCTGGGTAATCGTATAATAATCATCGAGTCCTGAAAGGACGGCATTTTATGGTCACACTTAATGCCATTGGGCTGAGGCCGTAGCTACATGCTTTCGCCGCATTCGCGGCTTTTTATGAGTTTTAGTTAGCTATAACAGGAGTCGTTCTGCCGACTTTATAGTCGATTAAATTACATTTGATAATTTTTGACCGCGTCAAAGCCTCGAGATTGAAAAATTTTTTCGTGTGCAATATTGATTTAATATTACACACGAAAAAATTTATTCAATCGCGAGATCTTTCACGCTGGTCAAAATTTTATCAACTGTAATTTAATCGACTATAAAAAGTATTATGAAGGTATGGCGATTGAATAAAAAAGCCTAAACTCGAGTCTGGATCTCTGTGGTTAATTTTTACGCCAATTGTCGCTTAAGTCGGTCCCTTGCGTCCCTAATGTTGCTTAGATTAAGGCTGAAAAGTCTTCTTAAGAGCGAACAAAAGAGGGGTAACTGTCTTTTGAAAGAAAAGATGACTTCCCGCTTCCGTACAAGAAATCTTTATTCCCAGATCAGCAATTATTGAAATCTTATTTTTGCGATCTTTTGATAAATTTGAATGACGTAAAGTTGTTTTAAATAAGGCTAGAATGACTAACAGATGCCTTTTTTCATAAGGATTCATGAGCGATAATGCAAACCATTCTTTCGTTTCATTAGAAGGGCAACGTGCTTCTTTAAAAATTGCTTCCATTTTAGATCCTACAAATGTCCCTGCACCAATTTCAGCATGGATCTGAAGAAATCCTTCTTTCATGTAGTCGCTATTTCCTTTCACAAACCATTTCTTTAAGCTCAAAGAAAGTTCATCTGGTGGATTCGTTGATCCATTTAGGAAATATAATTCGCTCTCTAATTGTAAAAAATCTTCTTGTTTTTTTAATTTTTCAAAATCTTCTATCTTAATGTTATTACTCTGATCTTCAGCAACAATTTTCCGTAGATAGATATCGTATAAAAAGACCTTAATATTCTTTTCACGTGGATATTCGTTTGAAAATTCAAGTTTTTTTCTCCATTCCTTAGCATCTTTTTGCGATAAACAACCTATTGAATTGATTTTCCATTCGCCATTTTTTAATTCAACATAGATTAATACTTCAAAGTGTGGCCTTTGTCCTTTAGTTCCAATTTCAATAGGTGCAGCAAAGATTGAAGTGACCTTTTGAGGAAGAAAATTGTTTGTCATCCAAATACGACGATCAAATAAGGAAGTTAAAAAATTAATACTATCTATTTTTGATAGATTAAGAAGGCTTTTTACTGAATAAATAGGAGGAATTTCAGAAGCCTGAATTGTTAGCTTTGATTTAAGAGGGGATATCATCAGATTAACTGTCGAATTCAACTGTTTAAATTTATTCAAAGGCTTGTGGGAATTATTTTGATCAGATTTAGAAAATACAATCCATTGAGGATTAAATGGATTAAAATGATTTGGCCATTTTGTCTCTTTAAAATGCCCAACACTTAATTCAAAATCATTAATAGACTGTTGTTCATTTTCCGCTTGCTGTTCATTTTCTGCTTGTTGCTCGTTTTCTGCTTGTTTTTCATTTTCATTCTCATTAGATTGCTCGATTTCAGTTGAGATTTCTTTCTCCAAATCGTCTAAAAGACCTATTTCGATTCCATCATCGGTTTTAAAAACATGTATTTTTTCTGGCAAATTGGGTGCTTTTATTGATAAGATTTTACCTTTCATTTCATCGATTTCAAATTGTGTAAAAGCAGTTATATCCTGCGCTTTTTTTATCGCAGAAGTGCGGATTTTTTCAATGAGTTCCTCTTTTTCTTTATCTGTTTCAATCCAATGATCAATATAACCATATCGCTTAGGGTCTGTATTGACTTGGTGAATAAGAACAGGTTCAAGAGAATGATATAAGTCTAAAAGTTCCTGAAAGCTTAAATTTTCTGAGTCACAAATTTTTTGCATTGCTTGATTTCGCAAAATATCATCAATTTGTTGCTTGAAAGGCTTGGGATTCTTTTCTTTGTCATTACGATCTTGATTAAGCGCTAAAAAGACGACTAAGTTCTCAAATGTTTTATTTTGGATTAATTTGAACACATCGGGTGTTGCAGCAAACGCAGTAGATTGGGTTTCCTTTAAGTTTGCTTCTTGAAGCTGTGCTGGACTTAAATGATTTCCTTCAAGGCCTAAATATTTTCTACTTGTTTTAATTCCTCGCATGCGGAAATTTTGTTGCAGCCAATCATCTAGATGATGATTATCTCCAAGTAAAATGAGAGCTTTACCGTTAAATTTTTGGTTAATATTCGCTGCATAACCATGATTTTGATCGAAATAGGTTAAACGATTCTTTAATGGAACTTTTGATAAGTCATGAGGAATTAATTTTTTGTCTTTCACAGTGAAAGTCATCAAAGTATCTTTTCCGTCTTCATGGTTTTTTAAGAAAAAATCGATGGTTTCAATATCATCGCGATGATGATCTCGGCAAAAATTTGCCATGTGTTCGACGACAGCTAGGTTTTCCATGATTAGCTTACCTCCTCCGTCAATGAGGGCTGTAAAATCAGAGCCGCTGTAAAAGTATTTTGTAAGGCATTCGTTAAGAATTTCAAGTGGCGTGCTGCTCTCTAACTCTGAAATAAAATTCTCTAAAGACGATTTCATATGAATCCAATGCAAAGATTCACCTGTTGTGCCTTTATCAGGAATCATCTTGATTTCTTTTGGGCATGATTTATCAGGTGTACCAGAATCCAAGGTGATTCTATTGACCATGGAAAGAAAATTGTATCGATTGCTTCTATTATTCTCTTTCCAAAAAATAACTTGAGGGTAGACGAAATATTTATAGAAGCGAAGAATAGCTTCTACATTCATTTTTAAATTTTTCTCAATATCTTCCCACTGTGGATCATTTGATTTTTCAAGTAATTGTTCTACATTTATTTTTCCACATGATTTTTTAATAAATTTGAAATAGGAAGTCTTAATCAGAGGTATACCAAGCTGCTTTTTTTCCTTTTTTGCTTTATTGCTTAGAGCTTTAACCAGATGACGGACATCAGAATCTTCAAGACCATTTCTCATGATCACAAAGATTGATTTAACATGTGATTCATAAGGATCTTGGACTAGAGAGTTTTCTTGAGAATTCATTGTTCCTCGATGAGGACGAGCAACTTTTGATTGACCCACTTGTTCATGCTTTTTTTTCGATTGTCCGATTTCAACATCTATTTTCTTTTTAATGCTGAGTTGAGGGTATAAAATAGTTAAAAGACCTTTTACGATACATATTTCATCATAAGCAGTGCTTTGTGCGATCCATTTTGGAATAAATTTTGTTTGACCTTGGATATAAAGGACAAATTCTTCTTTTTTTTGCGGTGTATTCGCACCGAATCGTAAAATAGTGCTTAATTTTCGAGCTAACTTTGCTTTTAAGATAGACTCATAATAATCAAATAAATCAAGATTTTTATTCTGTCTAAGAAGGTTTAAAAAAGCAGCATCTTTGAATAAATGATGACTGACAATATGAATGATTCGAAACCATTCTTTTTTTAATATTTGTTTAGGTCCTAATGGATAGTTGAGTTCAACATCCTCCATAAGAATATGACCTTCATCTGCAATAACAGTTGCTTTTTCTCTATAAGTTTTAAGAACTTTAATATGTAATCGAATGTTTTGTTCGTTACTTGAAGAAGGGTTACGACAGGCTTTATACAATTTATCATTTAAAGTTAATTCAACGGATTGTAGATCTTCTTTGGTCATATTTGTGATATCACCATGATTTAAAGCTCTTTCAAAATAGATAAGAAGTGCGTTTAAATTCTTATTATTTAATGGCGTTCGGCGATTAAAGGTGAAGGCATGACAATCTAGACCACAATTTTTTTTAAGTTGTTTGGTGATGATTTGGGTATTTGTATTGACCATGGGAGCCGGCCAAATATCTATCACAAGCCTTTTTTCTTTTTCTTTACTCAATTTATTTATTGATGCTTCAAAATTTGCAGAAGGTCTATTGGATTGGAAAGTGGCTAAAAATGCATTTAAAAGTGGAATAATGATATCGGATTTGCCCAGACCCATCATCAACTCCAGATAGGAGCTTTGATGTTGGTGCTTGAGCCAATCAATAAACCTAGAAATTTGTTTAGGCCATATTAATTTTTTTTCAGAATATTCAAATTTTAAAAGTAACCTAATTGCAAAATGAGGTAAATGATCCTTAAGAGGCGGTAAAAGAGATCCATCGGAAAAATAAGCACGTTGTGATTGAAGAATTGCTGCTAATTTTTCAATTCCATCGATAAAAGCAATTTTTTTCTCAGGAATTTCATTTGTTTCTTCAATATTCATTTCTAAAAGCTTTTCCAGTTCCGTTAAAGCGCCTTGAATCTGATAGAATCTGGTGTGAATCAAAAGATCTTTTGCAACTAAAAGATCGATTCGAGGGAGCTGCTCTAAAGGAAACTCGTTTCTTAATTCATTATAATTTTCTTCAAGAAAAAAAGTTAAAAGGTCCTCAAAAGTAATGTGTGATAATGAATGATAAGAATGGATGATTTGTAATAATGCATGTCTATCTATAGATAATTGTGCGGATAATTGACGACTTTGCTTTGAAAGTTTGATATATAATTGTAAAAGACCATCATAAGACTTTAAAGAAAAATACGAAGATAAACGATCTGGCCTGTCATAATAATCTGCAAAGCTTTGATTAATTTCTTGAATCACTTCGTGATTTTTTAAAATACTTATTTCATTAACACGTGTATCTTCAATCCAGTCTGTTCCTTTGCTAATAAAAGCGATGTTAAATAATTTCTGAAAAGAATCATTAAAATTTTGATCGATCAATTTTAAAGAAGCAAAGGAATCAATGCGAGAATGTTCTTGTGAATGATAGACAGGTGTTTGTTGGATATGTTTTTTTGACAAGTATGAATCGACACCACGATACATTTTTTCAGTTAATTTAAGAGCACGGAAAATGTTATTTGGAATCATGAACCCTAAAGATGAGACGTCCTGAACGAATGTTGATAACTCCACTTGATTGATTGCTTTTTTAGCTAAGCTAATTGAAGACTTTAGGCCGAATTTGAAGGCTGTCGTCGTTCCATTGACCCAAATTGGAGTTATTTTAAGTGAATTAAAAAAGGCATAGAATTGAGGACATTGAATTTGAAAAAGAGTTTCATCATCTTTTAATTCACTCATCGCTTGTGCAATATCATGAAAATGTTTCGTTTCAAGAATTCCATCTGAAAGATGACTTGAGTGAGAATAAAGTTTTGGATATTGACCAACATGTTCTAAAATGTTCAGCAGAACGCGAGACTTCTTAGTTCCCCATCCACCCTTATGAAGTAATATTGTCCTCGTGAACTGTTTTTTCATTTCAGGATCAATTTCATCTCTTTGAATAGCATAATATGTAAGAAAATAATGGATTAAGTGATCTTCATTAAATCCCTCTGGACTTACAGGCGCATTATAATCGATATTTGAGTAGATTCTGTTTTTTAGATCTTGTAGTTCATTTTCATCCAAAAAGTAAAAACTTGATTTAAAATTTGAATAAAGATTGATCATTTTTTTAATCAATAATTTATTTGAGTCATTGTCAGTAGATTGTGACTCATATTCTTGTTTTAAAGTATTTTGGAATCTTCCAAAGACCTCATCTAAAGAAGAGGGAATAAAAGAAGGTGCTCTGATGATTTCAGACGCTATTTCAATGGATTGCATAAGTAAAGGAGAGTTCTTATTTATTCTTTCCTTATGTGAGCGATAAGATGAACGTAGATTTAACGGAATAATTGCAATTTCAAAAAATAAATCCCAATTAATTTTTTTGAAAAAAGATGAAATCATTGAATGAGGAAAATTTAAAAGACATTCTTGAAGCCTATCAGACAGTGATTGAAATAAAAACCATTCCTGATCAGAAGAGAGTTGATTTTGAGTTCCTTCTAGAATTAAACCTAAATCTTCTAAAATACACACACAAATAAGGAGATTAGAAACATTAAAAGAGTCCTCAGTTTTATCAATTTTTACATTTGCTCCTATTGGATGCAAAAGGCGATTTTCTTCAAAAGCTAAAATAAGTTTTTGTCTTAGAATCTTAAATTCTTGTAATCCAGG
>JAUXSJ010000077.1 GCA_030679615.1 Parachlamydiaceae bacterium
TTATAATACGGGGCAATATGTAAAGCGCTTACCTGCTGATGGTGATAGAGAGATTATTTTTGAAGATGCTGAAGCTGGTTTAGCTGAAATTGTAAAGCTCAGAGAATATATCAAAGAACTTAATAATATTATTCATGGAAATTTTCAAGATATCTATCAAGCAGGTGAAACCGTAAAAATAATTAGTAAATATGCCAAAAGCAATTATTCTGGCGAATTAACTTTAAAGACGTTTTACGAAACTTTCAAAATTTCCAATATTTAAAGATTAAGCTCCTAATAGGTTAAACCAAAAAAGCTAACAGTTTCTTTAGCTATTTTTTATGTCGTTTAATTAATAAATTCCGAGTTTTTAGTTAAAAAAAACTTAATCTTAATCAAATTAAAATTTACAATTGAGTCCCTTGAGTCCCTTGAGTCCCTTGAGTCCCTTGAGTCCCTTGAGTCCCTTGAGTCCCTTGAGTCCCTTGAGTCCCTTTGTCTTTTATATTTTAATTTAATCCACTATAAGACTTGCTTTTTTGGAAACCGAACTCTATGCTTTCACTTTTTATAACTTTTTCAAAATCGATAAAGTTTCTTTCTTTATGACCTGGCATTACTCACGTATATTCAGTTTTTTTCTCTTCATTTTTTCTGTTTTTTCATTTTTTCTATTTTCTTTTCCTTTTTCGCATGCTGATTGTTTTGAATATCGAGACGGCGAAGAATCTAATCTTTTACAAGACTTGATGATTGTCGACTATTGGAATCAACGCTTGGTAGAAAAGTTTCCCGTTACATACGATCACCTTCTTCAAGGTGGCTATTTTAGCATGCCTTCAGCAAGAATGGGTGAAGAGGGTGAATTTGCAGCTGGCTATGGCTATATTCATCCTTACATTCACTATAATCTTAAATTTCAACTCGTTAATTTTTTAGAAGTTACAGGTTCTTATCGCATTTTTAAGGGAGTAGATGACCCTGTTTTAACACCCTTAGGTTTTGGTGATTTTTCCGACAAGGGTGCCAATATTAAGCTTTCCATCTTTAGTCCAGAAGATAGTCGTTACCGATTACCGGGTTTCGCTATTGGAATGGAAGACTTCATGGGTACAAAATCTTTTAAAGCCTATTATTTAGTATTGACACAGGTCTTTTTAAAACAAAATTTTGAAGTGAGTATTGGATATGGTACAGACAGAATTCATGGGTGGTTTGGTGGACTGAGTTGGATGCCTTTTAGAAAATCGAAATGGAATTTTCTTAGGGGTCTTTCATTAGTCATGGAATATGATGCGATACCATATGAAGATGAAACATTGGAAAAACATCCTAAGGGTCGAGTTAAAAAAACTCCTTGGCAATTGGGTTTAAAATATCGATTATGGGATTCATTTGATTTTTCATTAGCATACATTCGGGGAGATAAATTAGCGTTTACACTTTCTACTTTTTATAATTTTGGATCCTGTAAAGGGTTTATTCCAAAAATCCACGATAGTTTACCTTACCGTTCACCTGTAAATAATCAGCCGATTGGATGTTTACGTCCGGAAGATGTAATGATTCAAGAATTTATTTTTGCAATGCGTGATCAAGGATTCGATGTTTCAACAGCTTGGTTATCTGATGAAAATGGTTGTAGGGTATTGCGAATTTATATAACAAATTTAGTGTACCGTGAAGAGCGCGCTCTAAGGTGTAGATTGGATGCGCTTTTGTCAGCTTTAGCCCCAAATAATATTGATGAAATTATCATCGTTCTCGATGTTATTTCTATGCCAATTCAAGAGTTAAGATATAAAACAGCTTATTTAAATCAGTACAAAGAACAAGAAATTGGAAAATATGAATTGAACTTGATTACTCCTTGGGAAGAAGTGAGTGGAGTTAACCCATACGAGTCAATTTTAATTTTTCAAAAAAGGCCAGAGTGGTGGAATCTTGAGGTTTTACCTAAAACAAATACTATTTTTGGAAGTTCAAAAGGTAAATTCAAATATGCATTAGGTCTTTCCTTAAATATTAACGGATTTGTTTTAGATAATGTTTATTATAGCATGAGTTTTGGTTATTTCTTTACTACAAATATTCGTCAACTCAGTGATAAAGATCGATTAAATCCATCCCAATTAATCAATGTCCGCACAGATATCGTCAATTATTTTAAATGTGGTGCTTTGACATTAGACGAAGCTTATTTAGAAAAAGTAAACAATTGGGGAAAAGGCTGGTTTACTCGAATTTCATTGGGTATTTTTGAAGTCGAATATGGCGGTGTCTCCACTGAATGGTTATACTACCCTGTAAATTCTGATTGGGCAATTGGAATGGATTTCGCAGTTGTTAAAAAAAGAACTTATGATGGATGGGGATTTACAAACAAAATACGAAAATTAGATGGATTCAAACCTCACTATTTAAAATTTCTTGGATCTCAGTATTTCTTAAATCTTTATTATGATTGGAAAAGCACTAATCTTGAATTTAAAGTAAGCATAGGAAAATTTTTAGCAGATGATTTTGGTGCAAGAACTGAAATATCTCGTTATTTTTGTAGTGGCCTAAGAGTAGGTTTCTGGTATACCTACACTAATGGAAAAGATATTATTAATAATCAAACTTACCATGATACGGGAGTTTTCTTTTCTGTTCCTCTGGATATTTTTTATACCAAAACAAGTCGCTCTCGTTGGGGATATGGGATGTCTGCTTGGCTACGAGATGTTGGAGCTAGTGCTTATACTGGAACTCGCCTCTATGAGCTAATTAATCAAGAACGACAATAATCACGTTTAATCACCATTAGTTAGAGAGCAAAGGTTCGACTTTAGGTTTTTTTATTCAATTGCCATAAATTCATCATGCTTTTTGAAGTGCGAAGGCCCTGCCCTTACA
>JAUXSJ010000114.1 GCA_030679615.1 Parachlamydiaceae bacterium
GAGCTCGTTTGACCAATAACGTAAGCATTATTAGAGCTATCGACTTTAATATCTTCTCCGGTATCACCGGCTGTTCCACCTAAATATGTTGAATAAATAAGAGCTGTACCAGTTGAGTTGAGTTTAGTCACAAATGAATCATCATTTCCAGTACCACCACTTTTAGTTATTTGAAAAGCACCTGCTGTAACAGGAAAATTTGATGAACGTGTTTCGCCTGTGACATAGGCATTTTTACTCGCATCTAAATCAATTGCATTTCCACCCTCATCATTTGATCCTCCTAAATATGTCGAATAAACAAGGCCACTGCCAGTCGTATTGAATTTAGTGATAAAGACATCAAAACCACCACCCCTAGTTGTTTGGAAGGCTCCGACAGTCACTGGAAAATTTGTGGAATTAGTTCTTCCAACGACATAAGGATTGTTTGTATTGTCAATGACAACATCATAAGCAGCATCATCGCCGGTGCCACCTAAATACGTTGAAAAAATAAGGCTTGTTCCAGTTGAATTTAATTTTGTTAAAAATCCATCCCTAATACCTGCGAAAGTTGTTTGAAAAGCACCACCTGTGACAGGAAAACCCAATTGAACTTCACCAGTGATATATGCATTTCCACTTGAATCTACCGTAAGTCCTCTTGCGGTTGCACTTCCAGTTCCACCTAAATAAGTTGAGTAAATAAGGGCTGTTCCAGTCGGATTGATTTTCGTTACAAATGCATTTAAAGAACCATTTAAAGTTGTCTGATAGGCGCCAACTGTAGTGGGGAAAGTATTTCCACTTGTACTTCCAATTACATAAACATTTCCGGAGCTATCTACTTTTAATACACCGCCTAAAAAGGCAGTTCCATTTCCACCTAAATAAGTTGAGTAACTTAAGACAGGATCAATGATAAGAAGTTTCTGATGATCATATTCAGCGATTTCAAAGCCTATTTGATTATTTGGTAATAATTGAAAAGATCCATTTATTAACTGATGTTTACCTTCAACCATCTGATAGATATATGGTTTATGCATTAATAATTCTGTGGATTCATCAATCACAAGATGTAAATGACCTTCATCATCAACGAATATTGTCTTTACACCTTCTATTTGAAATTTAATTTGTCGTGGATCGCTTCCTGGAAAAACATTTATATCGTACTCTAATTCGGTGCCTTTACCATAAAATAATAAATCAATGCCTTTGTAGATGTTTTTATAGCATATTTTATTGTAATTCGAAATATTGCTATGCCATTTATCACAATCTTGACCAATAAAATAATTGCTTTTATGTTCCTGTTCATCAATTCCATGAACCGAAGTTAAAGACTGACTTTCAAGGAATTTCATTCTTATTCCCCAGTCTTCATCAGCTGAATTCTTAAGAGAGATCAGAATATCTTGCTTTGTAAAAAATAGATTCAATCCATTATTTCGAACTAAATATTCAACAACAGGATGTGTTTGTCCTATATTTTTTTCAAATGACAAAGGAAGGTTATATAATTGGGCATTAAGCTTTTCTTTTGTTATTTCATCAGCGATAATTCTTGAAGAACATAAAATCAATATGAAATAGATGAACAAATTTTTTAAAAAATGTATTTTAGATTTTTGCATAAAAAAGTACCTTGAATTTTGTAAAATTAATATTTACATAAGGTAAATTTTTTTATATAAAAAATTTTTTAAATTAAAGTGCGAAGGATTTAAATTTTACATTATTTAAAGTTATAATTTTGTAGTTTTTAAACCAAATTTTCCCATAAATTACAGTTGGACACATCTTTTTCATGAAGTGTAATAAGATCTCAAGTAAAAGATGTGTTAAATTGTATGTTCTTTTCGAGTGCTTTGTAGCCTAGACTTTAGTCTGGGCTTGTTTTTGCAGGCTTTAGCCTGCAAGTCCAGTTAAGAATTATCATAGAAACAGCCATAAGGATAGTTTTCGATAACTTCGGCTTTAACAAGTTTATATGATATAATCTCAATTCACACGTAGACTAATCGCATCTCATAGTTGAAATCAATTATGTCTATCACTTTTCGAATCTGATGTTGATGTTTTTAATAGCGGGACTTGCAGACTAAAGCCTGCAAAAACAAGCCCAGACTAAAGTCTAGGCTACAAAACACTTTAGAAGTGCGATGACTTATCATCGCTTTCCTAAGCTTCGACTTGACAAAGCGTTGGAGCTATGACTAGGCAATGTTTAACTGAGATTATCCTTCGGCACTAACCTGCTTTGTGATTAATGCTTTGGAAATATAGTGTCGATTTGCAATTAAATAATCTATTCCAGAAACTACTGTGTAAATCGCTGCAATCGAAACAATAATCATGCTTGTGCTTTGTAAAGACTCTAATGATAATAATCCCATCGTATAAGGAATCAGCAATAGAATAATCAATAAAGCCGCAAAAGCTTGAACAATGGCTTTCAATTTACCACTCGGTCTTGCTGCTAAAGCAAATCCTTTAAGAGCACAAACGGTCCTGAGCATGCTAATGACAGAATCTCTATAAATAAAAATGAAAATTAAAATCATTGGAAGTTTGATGGGATGAAGTGTAAAAGTTAAAAAAATTGAAATTCGATAAATACTATCTGCCATTGGATCTAAAAGTTTTCCAAAAGCAGTCACTTCATTAAATTTTCTGGCAAAATAACCGTCTAAAGCATCTGAAAGTTCAGAAATTCCTAATAGAAAAAGTAATACATAGGGCAGTGAGACTAGACTAATATTAAACGTTTCATATTCTAAATAAATCAATAAAAAAATTGGACTAATAAAAATACGAAAAAATGTGAGGTAATTTGCAAAGCTCAAGATAGACCTTTATGTGAGTTGAGTAATTTTTTTATAAACTTCAAGGTATTGATCGGCTGGTTTATTCCAACTAAAATCCATTGTCATTCCATTGGTCATTATTGAACGCCATTTTTCAGGCTCATTAAACCAACATGAGAATGCTCTATCTAATGCAGAGTCCATTCCTGAAGGTAATGTAGAGTCAAAAGCATAACCGTTTCTTTGATTTAAAGCAACTTTAGATTGATCAATGTCAAATACAGTATCTACTAACCCTCCTGTTCTTCTGACTATAGGCACCGTCCCATACTTCATCGCAATCAATTGCGTTAATCCACAGGGTTCAAATCGTGAAGGAACAGTAATCATGTCGCTTCCAGCGTAAATCATATGTGCTAAGGGCTCTTGATGGTATAAATTTAATCTAATATTGGGATCATTCAAATATTGTTGTTGTAGTTGATGAAATTCGGCAGATATTGCTGGAATTGGACTGCTCCCAAGTAAAACAAATTGACCTTTTTTTTCGACTATGTGTTTTATCGTATGTTTGATAACTTCAATTCCTTTTTGCGGAACAAGACGAGTTATGCATGCAACGATGGGTCGATGATCTTCGGCTAAATTTAATTTTTCTCTTAAAAGCTTTTTAATATAACCCTTTTTATCTAAAGTACTCCGATCTTTTTTATTAGCCGGTTCTTCCCGAGAAGAAAAATGTGCAGGAAGAAATCGGTCGATTTCTGGATTCCAATAAGAATAATCAATCCCGTTCAAAATTCCTGAAAATTTATCTTTATATTTCATCAGCGTAGATTCTAACCCTCTTCCCTCTGGAGGAGCTAAAACTTCTTTTGCATAGTTGGGAGAAACAGTAGTAATAAAATCCGAATAAACCATTCCTCCTTTTAGCAAATTAATTAGTTTGTGATCTTGGTTGTCCTGGAGTCTATCGGCATGGTTTAAATAGGTGCCATTGAGTCCGATGGCGTCAAGATCATAAGGAGCGCATTTTCCCTGATATTCCATATTATGAATAGTGAAAACTGTTTTTGATTTTGTAAAACCAATTTTTGAATACATTTCTTTAATAAGAGGCGCTATTGCAGCAGTTTGCCAATCATGAATATGAATAATATCTGGATTTAATCCTCGTTTATACATGAATTCAGTGGCTGCACGAGAAAAGTAAAGGAATCGTTCGATATCATCTTCACAGCCATAAAAACAACCTCGATTAAAAAAATAACGAGGATGATGAGATTCGATAAAATAGACTTTAATGTTTTCTACCCAACCCATCCAAACTGTATTTGAATACCATTGACCTTGATAGAATGACATTAAATCTCGTGTATCAACAGTAAGATCTCTTATTTGCTCGCTATCCATGCAATCATAGCGGGGGATGATGATATCGACGTCATGTTTTTTCCAAGATAGTTCTCTTGAAAGACCCAAAACAACATCAGCTAGTCCTCCTACTTTTGCAAGGGGAGCTAATTCAGAAGCGATGTGAACTATGTGCATGATTGCGCTCCATTTAATCAGTAAATTTGACTATACAATACAAAATCGTGATTTCCTTTCGCTAGAAGAATATTGATGATTGTGAGAATTTTTATGAGAAAAAATGTAAGTTCTCAAAAAGTTATGAGGTACAGGATTTTTTTGAAAAAATAATCAGGTAGTCGTGCCCCGTTCAGGGCTAGTTACTTTTCCATCCTTCGCCTAGCCATAAATTTTTGAGAATTTATAAAAATGAATATACTAGTTTTTGTTATGCTTAGTAAGTTTTTTATTTATATTATTTAACGTAAGTTGCAAATATCATTATCTCGTTATATCGTTTCCATCGTTAATTTTAATTCTAAATTTGAGTTATTTAAAGTAAAATTAACGATGGAAACGAAATAACGATATAATGATATAATGATAAAAGTTTAATTTAAACTTAGTTATTTGCAACTTAGTTTGTTTATTATAAATCTTTGTTTTTATATTTATATTTGATTTAAATTAAAATAAATGTAAAATAATTTTAGTTTAAAATAATAAGGGATATTAAGATGATTTCAAAAGATTTTTGCACATCATTTGTTTCAAATCAAATAATTTTGAATACAGCCTCACAGAAACAAATTCTTTTAACTTCGATTGTTATGGCTGCATTAAGTCGGATAGCTCCAGCTATAACTCGTTCGAATTGGCACAATGAAGGTGAATCTTGGTATGGTGGTCGATGGTTTGCAATTAAAACTACTATTTTTTTTAGAATAGGTTTAGAAGTAGGGTTGTTACATTGTTTAAAAAAGAGAGGTAGTTTTTCGCATTCACTTAAGTCTACAGCTTTATTTTCTATTTTATCACGTGTGATTATTGGTACCTTTTTGCTAGAGCCAATCATTAGAACAATTAGCTCAAATTTATTTAATGAGAAAAAATTTAAGTGGTTTGAGGACAAATTTCTTATTTCTCCTGAACAAAAGAACTTTGAGGTGTTATTTGGTGGAAAAGTTAATGCTGGTAAAAGAACTCTCATTACAATGCCTTTACCAGCAACACCTCTATTGTTTATACCTTTACCTATACAAGGTGCATTATTATCATCATTTTTACTTATATGCAAAGAGTCTATGTATGGACCAAGTCCCGTTATAGTTAGATTAGCAGTTAGATTGTTTTCAGTAGGGATTTAATTATTCAGAATCAATGAATTACAAAAAAAATAAATCTGACAATCATTCTCTCTTGCAAAAAAAAGAATCCCTCTATAAACTCCTAACTTTACAAGCGTAAATCGCTGTAAAACTGGGGTGTCGCCAAGCGGTAAGGCAGCGGTTTTTGGTACCGCCATGCGGAGGTTCGAATCCTTCCACCCCAATTTAACAGGGAATCTGTTAACAAAAGTGTCTTCTCGCTGACAAAACGTCAAATAACAATGTCAGCAGCGAAAGCATCCCATGAGAAGGAAGTCTATTAATTGTCTTAGACGTAAAACGTCAGGTTTTAATTAAATATTAAAACATTCAAATAAGCAGTTCGATTTCTTTATTTTAATGTACATATTAAAAATTCTCATCGTTTGAAATGACATCTTTTGAAAGAAGATTACTAAGTGTTTTCTTCTTTGTATGAGTTTTTGTTTAACTTTATCCTTTTTGGGGGATTCATGAAATTGCAAGTGGTTAAAAGGACAACAGCGAATAAGTGCGAAGCAAAAAGACTTCGACGTGAAGGGTTTATTCCTTCTATTTTGTATGTTAAAGGACAGGCTGGAGAGCCTATAGCAGTAAATTCTGTTGATATTAATGCTTTTTTACGAAATGTAAAATCTGGGCATTTACCAACTTCAAAATTTACTTTAGTAGACGAATCAGGCAAAGAACGTACTGTTATCGTTAAAGAAATTCAGTATAATATCATTAATTATAATGTGACACACTTGGATTTTGAAGAACTAGTTGAAAATCATCCTATCAATGTAAAGGTTCCTATTGAGTGCATTGGTGAGAGCGTGGGGATAAAATTGGGAGGAGTATTACGTCAACCTATTCGTCATGTTAAAGTACGATGCTTCGATTTGAAAAACATCCCAACTCATTTTATATTAGATGTTACTGATTTAGGATTGAGAGATAAAAAAAGACTTTCTGATTTAGATATTCCGGAACATGTACGTCCATTAGACGATTTGAATCAGGTTGTAGCAGTAATAGTAAAACGTTAACAATTGAAAAAGTGTGAGTCAAAACAATCTGCCACCATATGTTTTCATAGGATTAGGGAATCCGGGTCAGCAGTATCAGATGACTCGGCATAACATTGGATATATGGTTATTCACGCATTAGCCGCTAAACTTAATTGGTCTTTTAAAACAGACATTAGATTCAGGGCTAACGTGGCTAAAGGAATAATAAAGGACAGAAGTGTCCATTTAGTATTACCTTTAACATATATGAATTTGAGTGGAGATAGTGTAAAACGTTATCTTGAATACTACAAACTTCCACTAAGCGCTTTGCTTGTTGTTGTAGATGATATTGCTCTTCCTTTTGGTCAACCTAGACTAAATTTAAAAGGGGGAACAGGTGGTCACAATGGTTTAAAAAGCGTCGGAAGTTGTTTAGGAACTAATGAATATATGCGCTTAAGAATGGGCATAGGTCATCCTAATGAAAGTGTCAATGTAACGGGTGAAAAAAAAGTTTTGGCTGATTATGTGTTAGAAAATTTTAACATTAATGAACAAAAAAATTTACCAGAATTTGTTGATAAAGGTGTTGAAGTCTTATTCCTTTTATTAAAGGAGACTCCCACTAATGTCATGAATAAAATCAATAGCATTCCACGTCAAAATGATTTGAAAGAAATTGATAGGGAACAATAGATTTAACAAAACCCCCTTTTGCTGGGCGAGGAGAATATTATGAGTCAAAAAAGTCAAAACCTTTACGAAGGTATGTATGTCATCAGTGCGACGTTAAGCGATGATGCTCGCCATAAGGCACTGGATCGTATTAAAGCGGGTATTACTACTCGAGATGGTGAAATTAAAAAATTACATGAACAAGGTCGTCGTCGCCTTGCTTATCAGATTGATGGTCATCGTGAAGGCTATTACTATCTGATTTATTTTACTGCACCTTCTTCTGCAATTGAAGAATTATGGCAGGAATATCATTTGAATGAAGATCTCATTCGTTTCATCACATTGAGAACAGATGAAGTGATGGAAAAAATTGAATTCAAACCTTTAGTTGAGCAGCAGTAGGAGATTATATGATTGAAAAAAAAGTAAAAAGTGCCCCAGAGTATTTCGATTCACGTTCTAAAAAACGTAAGCGTTGTCCTTTTACAGCCGCTGGAATTAGGGAAATTGATTACAAGGACACAGAAACACTTTATAAGTTTATCACAGAACGTGGAAAAATTTTGCCAAGACGTATTACAGGAGTATCCTGTTACCACCAGAAAAAACTGACAGCTGCTATTAAGCGAGCTCGACATGTGGCGTTATTGCCATTTGTAGCAGAAGTTTAAAGATTAAGGAGAAATACAATATGGCAAACGAATTATTATTATTAGAAGATGTAGATGTTTTAGGCCGAAAAGGAGAGATTGTTAAGGTAAAACCTGGATACGCTCGAAATTTCTTATTGCCTCAAGGTCTTGCTGTTAAAGCGAGTAAACATACATTAGGAAGACAGCAACGTCTTCAAGAAGAAAGACAACAGCTTGCTTTACAGCATAAAGCTGAATCAGAGCAATTAGCTAATCAATTGTCAGGTATCACTCTAACAAAAATTGTTAAGGTGGATCATGATAACAATATGTATGGTTCTGTGAGTGTTGCGGATATCGCTCACTTAGTTCTTGATTATGCAAAAATAGATTTAGACAAAAAAGCTATTCTATTGAAGCATCCAATTAAAGAAATTGGTGTTCATGAAATCAATTTAAAATTGAAAGAAGGTGTAACAACTTCTTTTCATTTAAAAGTGATGTCAGAAGAAGGGTATCGTCAATCACTCGAAGAAAAATCAGCTGAAAAATCTGAGTAATTCTACGAGTATATTTGGAGTGTATTTTCACTCAAAATATAAATTGATGTAATTACAGGATGAACAAGGTAAGATAATGCCTTCAATTAGCTGATCAATGTAGTCTAGACTTTAGTCTAGGCTTGTTTTTGTAGGGTTTAACCTGCAAGTCCAATTATGATTTATCATAAAAACTGCTATAAGGATAGTCTTCATATTGCAGTTGAGGTAAAAAAGTAGTGGGACTTGCAGGCTAAAGCCTGCAAAAACAAGCCCAGACTAAAGTCTAGGCTACATTGATCAATGAATTGAAGGCATTATACTATCTATTCTGTTTTTTATCCTGTTTATCCTGTAATTTTTTATAAGATGAGTGTTTATAATAAATTAGATAACGTTGTTTTGAACATGCATACATACTTTTCGCCCGCAAAAATTAATCTTTATTTAAAAGTAGTGGCGAAGCGTTTAGATGGCTTTCATGAGCTATCGACTTTAATGCAAACAATCTCCTTAGGAGATTTTCTTCATATTGAATTAGCTGACACAGATTCTTTGACTTGTTCAAATTCAATGGTTCCAATTGATTCTTCTAATTTGATTTTAAAAGCATTAAATCTGTTTAAAAATAAAACGGGTTTAAAGTTTTGTTTCAAGGTACATTTAGAAAAAAATATTCCCATGCAAGCTGGATTAGGCGGTGGAAGCAGTAATGCTGCAACTACGTTATGGGCATGTAACCAATTAACTCAATCAAATATTTCGATTACGCAATTGTTTGATTGGAGTGCAGAAATTGGTTCGGACATACCTTTTTTCTTTTCTCAAGGTACTGCTCATTGTACAGGACGAGGTGAATTTGTAAAAATATTACCAAATTTGGATAAAAAACAAGTTTGGATTGTTAAACCCAAAATTAGCTTATCAACACCTTTAGTTTTTCAAAATTTTAAAATGGATGAAAATACTATTAATGATAATGAAGAATGGGGAATCAATGATTTAGAAAAAGTTGCCTTTAAGTTAGAGCCATCCTTATTAGAACTAAAAAATAGACTTATTCAAGCTGGTTTTGAAACAATCATGATGACAGGCACTGGTTCATCTTTTTATTGTTTGGGCGATAGCAGTATTGAAAAAGATCATGAATTGTTCACCTATTCTGCTCATTTCATCAATCGTTACCCAGATCATTGGTATTCTTTAGCTCCTTAAACATTTGATAAAGAAAATATCCAAATCAGGCTAATTCGCTTAACCAGTTGCTTTTTGGAGTCATTGGGGTCTG
>JAUXSJ010000129.1 GCA_030679615.1 Parachlamydiaceae bacterium
AAGACAAGATTCAAGATTTCTACCTCTTGACGTGCATCAGGATAGCCCACATTAACTTTCATTAAAAATCGATCAAGCTGAGCCTCAGGTAAAGAATAAGTTCCTTCTTGCTCAATTGGATTCTGTGTAGCCATTACCAAAAAAAATTGAGGAAGATTGTATGTATGTTTTCCAACTGTGATTTGCCTCTCCGCCATTGCTTCTAATAGAGCCGATTGCACTTTTGCCGGTGCTCGGTTAATTTCATCAGCTAAAATTAGGTTGTGAAAAAGGGGTCCTTGCTGAAACTCAAAGCGTCCTGTTTCCATGCGATAAATTTCAGTCCCTGTAAGATCTGCCGGAAGCAAGTCTGGAGTAAATTGAATGCGATGGAATTGACTTTCAATCGCTGAACTTAACATCTTAATCACTCGTGTTTTAGCAAGCCCTGGAGCACCCTCTACGAGTAAATGTCCATCTGCAAGCAAGGCAATAAGAAGGCGATTCACTAATTCTTCTTGACCTTTCACCAAATGATTTAAATGATTTGCAAGCTCTAGCCAACGATTAAGAAGCCTAGATTGTTTTTCTTGCTTCAATATGGTTCCATTTTGAGGTTGATTCAACTGGCAATTTGTCATACTTATACCCATCCTATTAAAGCTTAAAGACTTTTACTTAGAGGCGTCATTTTATCAATTTTCGGTTTCTTTTTGCAAGTATCTATTTTAAAAAAATCATTACTGAGAGAACGATTACTCATAAAACTTCTAGATTGACGAGACAATAACAGGAGAGACATGCATACGCATCAGGACAAAAAATTCTTTTACTTTATCTTTCGTAAATGTTCGGTCTCAATTTAAAATCCGTCCTCTCAGGACTCGATGATATTTTGTGTTTTCCTAGGTCGGAGCGAAGTGGAGGCCTAGGAAAACGCAAAATATCATCGAGTCCTGAGAGGACGGCATTTTAAATGACCTGGTACCTTTTCATGCTTCGCTATGCCATGAATTTTTGAGAACTTACAAAAAACTCTAAATTTTTTTATTTATTAAAAACCTTAAAAAAACTTTACACCAATTATTAACTATAGACATTTAATTTAAATAATTATATTATACTTAAAAATATAAATTAATTAATAAAAAAATCTATTAATCATAATTAGGATTATTTATGAATACGTGTTTGTTACCAGCACATTCGACACAAATAATGATTGATTTGGTGTCATCTTACAATACGAATACACAACCTACATTGCAAAATTTTATTTTAAGAGAAAAAAATTATGACCTTGCATTTTGTTCTGCGTGGGAAAAAGGGATGCAGTTGGAATCCTTTAAAAATTCAAAATCATTTTTAAATGCATTAGATGAAATATACTCCTTAGCTATGAGCCATCTCCCTAAATTTGAACGCGTTGGAAAAGGTTTTAAACCATTGCAAGGAAGAACATTTGCATTAAACTATTATGGTTTACTAAAAAATGTTTGTTCTGATGAAGAAGGAATTAAAGATATTATCAGAAAAATTTGGATTGATCAAGAAGATGACCTTGAGTTATGTCTAAGAAATAATGAACTTTGTTATGTCGTTAGTAAAGATAACGTTATCCTTGATTCTGATGAAAATACAATTCCTATGAATCTTGTAGGTGATACACGCCAAGAAACGTTGAGTCAAATTTTTAATCTTTTAATGCCTTTATACACAAATGAAAATGGTTCATTGGACCCAGGAGTTCTTTGTAGAAAAAGTAATGGTGTAGAAAGAGAAAAAAAAGCACTTAAAACAATTGACCGCTATTTTGAATTAATCAATCTAGAAGACTCCCCAGTAAATAAAATTAGAGTAATTGCCTCAACAATAAGAGATTTGATGCAAATTCATTTATACTTTGATGGAAATGGCAGAAGTCTCTACATTTTAGCTAACGTTTTGTTTAAGCAAAATAACTTACAACCATTTTATCCAAAAAACATGTGTATGTTTGATGGAAATTCTATTGAAAAAATGGAAAGTGAACTCTTAGAAGGACAAGAGCGATTTTCTACTTTTTTTGGTTCTCTTTCTGATTTAAATGATCGATTGAAAAATTATTCTGATTGCATCATAGAACTAAAAAATTTAACGAATAATCATAAAACTGTTCAAAAGCTATTTGATGAAAGAAATTTCAATCTTTTATTAAGACAATCCGCCTCAAATTCTATAACTTTAGACTTGCTTGAGTTTCTTTTAGCAAATGCAACAACGTTACCCATTGATATTTTTTCAAGAGGAGAAAAATTTGGAAATGCTCTTGATATTGCGAAAAAATACGAAAATTTACAAGGCATTGCATTGTTAGAAAAATATTTAGTTTAGTAAAAATAACATATTGAAAAAGCGCTTTGCTCATTAACTCTAACGTTTAAAAAATAAAAACAGGATAGGCATGATGGACAGGATAATGTTGTCTACCAAAATAAATGATTTATAAATGCAATAAATTTCAACTTTTATCTGGAAAAATTTAGTTAACGTAAGTTGCAAATAACTAAATTAAATTAAATTTTTATCGTTATATCGTTATATCGTTTCCATCGTTAATTTTTCTTCTAGATTCGAGTTATTTAAAAGTAAAATTAACGATGGAAACGATATAACGATATAACGATATAAAAATTTAATTTAACTTAATGATTTACAACTTACATTAGTTGTTATTTTTTTTAACAATAATAAAAAAATTATTTACTAAAATTTTATTTTATATTTAAGTTAATAAATAATATCATTCAATTTAACTTTAATAAGGAAAATCATGTTTGAAATTAAAAATAATACTCTTTTAAATACTTCTTCTAATTTAAAAAAATCAATTACAAACTTTATTGGTTCTTTAAATCGTCGATCTGTAGTGAATATCACCCTCATTTCAACAGCGAGTGTAGTAGTCTTTTGCTTGATCATAAAAAAATTATTTAATAATTCAATTGGTGATCAGGATAAAAACTTAATTAACAATCAAAATATAAATAAAAAACTATCTACACCCTTATCCAATAATATTACAGTATCTGTTTATCACTGTAATTTACTATTTAGCTTTGACGTACCTCAAAACATGAATGCTAAAAACTTTAAGAAACTTTGCTTAGAAAAGATCCTTAATATGTATAATGTGCCATCAGATGAATTAGAAAAAGTAAAACTAAGATATGGTAACGATATTTTAGGTTATGATGTATTAGAAAATAAGGCTAAATTATCGGATTATCCAAATATGCATTTTTTAATTTGCAAAGAAATAATTCTACTTTGAATTAAATAATTATTTTCGAAATTCATTTTATATTAGCAGGCTTTGTCAACACATTTTAACGTTTTTCGAATCTTTTATCTCAAATTACCCAACTACAAATAGGACACACTTTTGGATCATGTTTACGCGCTTGACAATATTCTCTTCCAAAATAAATGATTTGCAAATGCAATCTGTTCCAACTTTTCTCTGGAAATAGCTCTTTTAAATCTTTTTCTGTTTGCTTGACCGTTCTTCCCTCAGATAAACCCCAACGCTTCGCACAACGATGAATATGCGTATCCACAGGAAAAGCATATTGATTAAATGCTTGTGACATAACAACCGAAGCTGTTTTATGTCCAACGCCAGGTAATTTTTCTAATTCCTCGAAACTTTCAGGCACCTTTCCGGCGTATTCCTCAACAAGTATATTCGATAAATTCCAAATTGCTTTTGATTTTTGCTTATACAAACCACATGAACGAATGATCACTTGGATTTCTTCTATGCTTAATAGAATCATTTTCTCAGGAGTAGAAGCTCTTTTAAATAAATCCGGAGTCACTTTATTCACCCTAGCATCTGTACAATGTGCGGACAATAAAACTGCAATCAATAAAGTATAGCTACTTTGATGAATAAGAGGTATAGCTGGATTAGGATATAATTTATTTAAGATACGTTGGATTTTACGGGCTTTGTCTTTTTGATTCATTTTTCGTTTAAATTATTTATAATACATTTTGGAGTGCGGTGACTTGTCACCGCTTTCATAGCTTCGACTTGTCGAAGCGTTGCAGTATCGCTTAGCGCACCTTATCTGAAGCGCCGCATAAAGAAAATTAATTCTGGTAGCTAAAACTTCGATATTTCTAATTTGACGTTACGGATAAATCTATCTAAGCCACACTCCAACGCTTCGACAAGTCGAAGCTATGAAAGCGGTGACAAGTCACCGCACTCCAAAATCAAGTCATTTTCCAATACAAAATTTCGAGAAAATTGCGGATAAAATATCTTCCGATATATTCGTTCCAAAGATTTTTCCTAATTCCAACAAGGCTTGACGAATATCCATTGTCAAAAACTCAGGCGAAATTGATTCTTTTAATCCTTTTTGAACACAACGAATTGACTCCACAGCTGCTATTAACGCTTCTTTATGTCGTATATTTGTAATCACAATTTCTTCCTTAGAAGGTGGTCCATGCTGCCAAACTAGTGCATCAATCGCTTCATGAAGTTTTTCTATTCCCATCTCTTCTCTTGCAGAAATTTGGACTTGAAAAGGAATGTCTAGTAATGGAATGGATTCATGCTCTAAATCAATTTTATTCCACACGAGAATTGTTTTATGCTTAGGGATGCTCTCTAATAATGCACGATCTTCATTTGTTAAACCTTGATGCGCATCTAAAATCATTAAAACAAGATCAGCTTCCTGCAAAGCTTGCTTAGAGCGTCGAATTCCCTCTTTTTCAATCCCTTCTTCTGTTTCTCTTATTCCTGCAGTATCACTAACCTTTAAATGCAATCCATTAAGGCGTAAATGATCTTCAAGTACATCTCGTGTTGTGCCTGCAATGGGTGAAACAATTGCTCGATCTTTTTTTAATAATGCATTCATTAAAGAGGACTTTCCTACATTTGGACACCCCACTAAACAAACAGAAAGACCATCGTGTAAAATTTTTCCATCATGAAATGAATTCGCTAACTTTTCTAATTGCTGACATATAGTCTCTAAGTCATCATAAATTTCATCCATGGTTGCAAATTCGAGTCCTTCTTCAGGGAAATCAACCCATGCTTCTAAGATAGCTGCAATTTGAGTAAGAGAGTGTTGAATTTTAAGAACTGCATTGGATAAAGATCCTTTTAATTGTTGCTCTGCTGCGTCCAACGCACGCTCATTTTTTGCTCCTATCAATTCTTGAACCGCTTCTGCCTGTGCTAAATCCATTTTTCCATTCAAAAATGAACGAAATGTAAATTCTCCCGGATTGGCTCCACGAGCACCGGCTGCTAACACAGTTTCTAATACTCTTCGAGCAATTAAACTCCCCCCATGACATTGAATCTCCACTGTCGTTTCGCCTGTGTAGGATCTTCCATTTAACATGGGAATGATTAAAACATCGTCAACATGTTCACCCGCTAGATTTTGTATAGAGCCAAAATGTACAGTATGACTTTTATATTGATGTACGGTGCCTGAAAAAACTCGATCAGCCACATCTAATGCTTGATTGCCAGAAATGCGAATAATGGCAACGCCTCCTTCTCCTGGTGGTGTTGCTATGGCAGCGATCGTTTCGCCTGGTTCGTATGTCGAATGAACAAATTCCATAAATAATTATAAGGGTTCAAGTTGCAAGTTAAATAAAAATATCTTAAAATCATGAATCATAACAATTTAAATAATAAACATGAATCCTATTTATTATATAGACCGACAAAGCGGTCAAATCAAACAAGAAAAAGTTTATCGGGAAAAGGCATTAGAACTTGTCTATGGTCAGGGTTTAATGAATCGATTTCTAAAATTGACTTTTTTACCCTTAATAACCAGATTCCCTTTATTTTCTAAATTTTATGGTTTCCTTCAAAAACTTCCTAGAAGTGTAAAGAAAATAGAGCCATTTATCAAGGCTTACGAAATAAATACATTAGAATTTGCTGAACCTGTTTCACATTTTCGTTCATTCAATGATTTTTTTATTCGTCATTTAAAGCCCGAAGCACGACCTATTGATTCCACATCTAATAGCGCAGTGATTCCAGCTGATGGACGTTATTATTTTTTTGAAAACATCAATCATTGTGATGGATTTCTTGTTAAAGGTAAAAAATTTCATCTTAAAGAGTTATTGGGGTCTGTGGAGTTGGCAAAAGAGTATGAAGGCGGTAGCATGGTGATGGCAAGACTCTGTCCATCCGATTATCATCGCTTCCATTTTCCCATCGATTCTATTCCTAGCGAAACTTCGTTAATTAATGGTTATCTCTACTCTGTCAATCCGATGGCTGTTAAACATAATATTCATATTTTTTCACAAAACAAACGCACCCTTTCTTGCTTGAAGAGTTCCTTATTTGATGATGTACTTTATATGGAGATTGGCGCGACTTGTGTCGGAAGCATCCAACAAACGTATGAACCGAATCAAAAACAACAGAAGGGTCAAGAAAAAGGCTATTTTGAATTCGGGGGGTCTTCATTAATAATCTTATTTAAGCCAAATCGCATTCGATTCAATCAGGATTTACTTGACGCAACCCATAAAGGAATGGAAATTCTATGCTTAATGGGTCAGCAGATGGGAGCGGCGATTAATTCAATCAACGCATAAAAATTACAAGATGGTAGTCAGGCCGTCCCGGCCTGATTCAGGCCGGGACGGCCTGACTATCATCTTGTAATTTTTATGCGTCGCTAGCTTACTTCACGTTGGCAAAGTATTCTTCCAAGCCTTGAGCTGAAGGATTCATCGCTTGCTTACCTTGATTCCAGTTTGCAGGGCAAACTTCGCCATTCTTTTCAAAATATAGTAACGCATCTAATGTACGAAGCGCTTCATCAACTGAACGACCAATCGGTAAATCATTCACAACTTGATGTCTGACCACGCCTTCCTTATCAATTAAAAACAACCCTCTGTAGGCTATTCCTTCATTTGGAATTAATACGCCGTAATCGCAAGAAATTTTTTTATTAAGATCAGAAACCAAAGGATAACTCACACCTTCAATGCCACCTTTCGATTTAGGTGTATTCAACCATGCCAAATGAGAGTAACAGCTATCAACAGAACATCCAACCACTTGACAGTTTCTTTTTTCAAATTCTTCTAAGCATTCGTCAAATGCATGTAATTCTGTAGGACATACAAATGTAAAGTCTAGCGGATAAAAGAAAAAAATAACATTTTTACCAACATAATGACTTAAAGAAAAATCTTTAACGATACAACCATTAACAACTGCCTGAGCTTTAAATTCAGGTGCTTTTTTTCCAACTAAAACTCCCATGACAGTCTCCTATTGTGTAAATTAAATATTTTTAATGATTTTCAAGAGCAATGGTTCGTTTCAACCAATCAACTTCCCTTTCCATGGTAGTTGCCATACCGTGACCAGGATAGACTACAGTCTTTGATGGCAAAAGAATCAATTTTTCTAAAGAAGGCCACATTTTAGCAGGTTCACAGGTTGGAAAAGTTAAATTTCCTATGCATCCTTTAAAAAGAGTATCCCCTGTAAACAAAACGTGATTATCAGGATCAAAAAAACAAACTCCGCCAGGTGAATGACCTGGAGTATAAATAACTCGAAGATTCAACAGTCCAATCTGAAAATTCATCTGATCTTCTAAATAAAAATCAGGCTGCACGCCATCTATATGCATGCGAATGGGAAGACCATCACTGCCAGGTTGAATTAAATTAGGAGCATCTAAAAGATGGACATAAACAGGAATATGATAGAATTCCTTCATTACTTTTACATCAGCAATATGATCCCAATGCGAATGTGTTAATAGAATGTATTTGCAATTTAATGCTTCAGCCTGAAGAAACTCTTTTATTAGAGGGAATGATCCAGGTGCAGGATCAATAATGGCAGCATGATGCGTGTGCTCGCAAGCGAACACATATGCATTTGTTAAATAGGGACCAGTAGGAAAAGACTTTATTATCATAATGCACTGGAGAGGACTCGAACCTCTAACCGCCCGGTTCGTAGCCGGGTACTCTATCCGATTGAGCTACCAGTGCAAATTAAGATGAAAGTCTAGAGGAATTCATCCTTTTTTGCAAGGGTTATAAAACTAATAATCATCTATTTCAAATAAAGAAAAAGCATTCATTATTACAATTACCCCTCAAGTACATCCCTAGACTTTCTTTGTATATTTAAAGTAGCAAAACATGCAGATGTAAAAGATTCTACTTTTGATTGAGAAGCATGAAGGTCTGAAAAAAATTCTTCTTTCGAAATAGAAGGCTCTAAATTGTCACTAAAAACACTTGGTAAATCATTTTGATTTAAAAATTCTTCAGATGAAAATTCAGGATGATAACTCACCAATAATGCTTGCGAATGACGATACTGTTGACTAACTACTGCTGCACTACCATTATCTGAAAAACGAGCTAAGACATTTACTTCTTTACCAATGTTAGTAAATTCTGGACCTCCAAAATAAGGAACAGAAAGCTTTGGTATATTTTCACCAAAAGTTGGATCAATTCTATTAACAGATGCCTTAACTGATCTTACTTTTAACTTTTGATTAACTTGAGAATATGAATATGGCGTATAATCAGCATCCACTATATTTACATATTCTTTTGCACCTGTATATCCCCCAGCACAAATCCCAATATAATTAAATCCTTTTTCAATATTTTGTTTAAGAATTTGAAAAGGAGCCTGTGAATGATTCTTATTTACAGACATATTTATTTTACAAATTCCCCATAATTGCTTATTTGAAATACCACCTGACAATACTAAGGTACCGTGATCTAAATTTCTTATTAAATAACTGTAGTCTATTTTAATAATTGGATTTTCATACTTTTGGAACATTTTTTCCGTATAGTCCAAACAAATTGGACCAATCCCTTCACCTTGAAAAAGATATACAGGAGACAAATTAGAACCATTCATTTAATTAACCTTTTTAAGAGATAATTTTTTATAATAAATTCTATTTTCAATGAATTTATTATAAAAATAAATTTATTTATTAAATTTTATTTTTTTAAAAAAACATATTAATAATATTAAACTAATCTGTAATAAACTAAAAGCGAAATTTGTTATAATAAAAAATTAATTAGATTTTGTAATGATTCAAACTTAACAAGATGGCGTAAAAATTAACTACTGAGACACAGACTCGACTTTAGGCTTTTTTAATCAATCGCCATGGTTCAACATGCCATTTAGAGTGCGAAGGCCCTGCCTT
>JAUXSJ010000153.1 GCA_030679615.1 Parachlamydiaceae bacterium
TAAAAAGCATTTCTCCAATTTTTAATGATTTCAAAATTTCACAATGCGTATGAATTGTTGAAAACGCAAAAAAATTAAAAAATAAAAAATGGGTCCATTTGAAATTGAGTTTAAACATGGAAAAAAATTTCATTATCGTTGTGCAAATATCTAGAATTATATCGGGACCGTTCAAATAATTTTCATGTATAAAAGTGCGTTTGTCAAGGAAAAATATCAAAAAAAACCATCTTTTTTGTTAAAAAGTGCATGAAAATTCGCATTTCAGAAAATAAATGTTGCACAATATATTCAAAGTTAATATTTAGTAAGGAGTAAATATAACCCTAAATGGAGGAGTTTTACAGATGTCACTAAAAGACACATATAAACATTTGAGAGACCTATTAGCTAATATTACTACAGATCTTGAAAAATCTGAGAATGGTAATAAGGCTGCTTCCCAACGTGTTCGTACAGGAACAGTGAAATTGGAGAAAGTTGCAAAGTTGTTTAGAAAAGAGTCCATTTCGACTGAGAAAAAGACTAAAGGACAAAAAAAACCTGCAAAAACTGCTGCTAAAAAAGGCGGAGCTACAAAAAGCAAAGCTCCTGTGAAAGCAGCAAGCAAAGGTGCAGCACATAAAGTTGCAGCGCATAAAGGTGCAGCACATAAAGGTGCAGCAGCAAAAGGATCAAGCAAAACTGCTTCAAAATCCAAAAGCGCTGTAGTAAAAGCTAAGCCAAAAGCTAAAGCAGCTCGTGCAAGCTTTAAATCACGTCCTCTTTCTGTGAAAAAACAAACAGCTAAGCTTCCTAAAAAGCGATAGCCAGTAAAAATTAAGATCATCCCCTCATTTATTGCTGAGATTCACTTTATGTGATATGTCAATAATAAATGAGGGGACGGTTTGCATTATTTTTGAATAGATGCGTAATTCATTTTAAATGCCATCCTTCTAAGGATGGCATTTAATTCAATATCATTTCTTTTATTCTTCCGGTTTTAATTATCATGAAAAAAACTCCCCCTCGCACTAGTAAATTGAATATTATTAATATTTCTGATAAGGGCAATGGCACTTCAATTTGGAATAGACCTGATGGAAAATGCTTTTCTGTAGAAGTACCTTTTTCTTATTTGAATGATGAAGTACTTGTCGAATTGAGAAAAATAAAAAATGGATATGAAGGGCGACCACTAGAATGGTTACAACTTTCTGAAAATCGCGTTATCCCCAAATGTAAACATTTTGGAAGTTGTGGAGGTTGTCGTTGGCAACATATTTCTTATGAAGATCAGCTTCATTTAAAAGAAAAAAAAATTAGAAATTATTTTGAAAGATTGAATACGACTTTTGCAACATGGCATTCCATTATTCCTTGCGACCCTCCCTGGAACTATCGAAATAAAATGGAATTTTCTTTTTCAACTGATAAAGCAGGAAAATATTATTTAGGATTGATTCTTTATGGCACAAGAGGTCATGTATTCAAGCTAGAGGAATGTCACCTTGCTTCTCCTTGGGTGACGACTTGTGTTGACGCTGTATTACATTGGTGGGAAAAATCTGGATTAGATGCTTATCACGGATTTAAGGATACAGGAACATTAAGAACGTTAATGATCAGAGAAGGTCATAATTCTGGCGATCGGCTTGTCATGTTAACGGTGTCTGGTCATCCTGATTATGCCATTTCCCAAAAATTGATTCGTCAATTTATCGAAGTGGTTAAAGAGGCCGTTGAACCAAATGAAAGAGAAGGAAAATTGTCAATTTTTTTAAGGATTCAACAAATAGCAAAAGGAAAATCAACTCAATTTTATGAAATGCATTTGTATGGACCTGAACAAATACGCGAAACTATTTTTCTTGAAAATGAAGAAAAGCAAGCTGAAGCTTTGAATTTTCAAATTAGTCCAAATGCCTTTTTTCAACCCAATACAAGACAAGTGGGAAAGCTCTATTCCAAAGCCATCGAATTAACACAATTGAAAAACGATGACGTTGTTTATGATTTGTATTGCGGGGCTGGGACCATCGGGATTTGTTTAGCAAAACATGTTAAAGAGGTAATAGGAATTGAAATTGTTCCAGAATCAGTTTTAGACGCTAGAGAAAACATTCAAAGAAATCAGTTAAATAATATAACAATTTTTAAAGGAGATGTGGGGGATGTATTATCGATGATTAAAAATGATCGATCTCGTGCTCCTGACGTCGTCATGGTTGATCCTCCGCGTTCTGGATTAGATCCAAAAGCCATGAAACATTTAATCGAACTTAATGCACCAAAAATCACCTATATTTCATGCAATCCAGCGACCCAAGCTTTAAATGTCGAAGTATTGATACAAAATGGATATGCAATACAAGCCATTCAACCGGTAGATCAATTTCCGCATACTGTACATATTGAAAATATTGTCGTATTGTCTAAATGCGCATAAAATTAACCACTGAGATCACAGACTCGACTTTAGGTTTTCAATCGTCATAAATTCATCATACCCTTTTGGAGTGCGAAGGCCCTGCCTTCGCTTTTTTTCAATAGAGAATATTAATGACGCGTTGTGATTTCGATTCAATCAATCCAATCTATAAAAGTGCATATGAGGATATCTGAACCATAAAAAAGCGAAGGCAGTGCCCATCCTATTACCCATAAGTTTTTGAATCGCTCTACGAGCTCTATGCTTTTTTTATCTTATTCCCACAGTTCCTTCGTCGC
>JAUXSJ010000156.1 GCA_030679615.1 Parachlamydiaceae bacterium
CGCTGATGGATATTGATGAAATTAGTGTAGATACCCACGGTCAAAGTTGTATTGGTTTTGGTTTTAGTGAAATCTTTGGATTTGATTTGTTGCCACGTATTAAAAATATCAATAAGCAAAAATTGTATTGTTCATCACGAGGAAAAAAAGAGGAATACCCAAATTTAACAGATGCGTTTGCGTGTGATACCATTCAGTGGAATAAGATCCGCCAAAATTATAGAGAAATTGTCCGTCATGCCGCCGCCCTTAAAACCCGCACTGTGGAACCAGACGTATTGATGAAACGCCTTAGTGCTGATAACAAATCTAATCCGGTTTATCAAGCCCTTATAGAAATTGGCAAAGCATCACGGACCATTTTCTTGTGTCGCTATTTAAGTTCCGAAGATCTTCGTATCAATATCAATCAAGCCTTAAATGTAGTTGAACGCGTGAATGGCATTATGGGATTCATCTTTTATGGACGTCTTGGAGAAATCTCAACAAATAATACAAATGATCAGGAGCTCTCACTCTTATGCTTACATCTGTTGCAGGTGTGCATGGTCTACATTAATACCATTCTGATTCAAACCGCATTGTCTGATCCCAAATGGCGGTTAATATTAAAAACTGAAGACATGCGGGCACTCTCCCCTCTATTTCATGGGCACATTAACCCATATGGTTTTCTATCCATTGATATGAACATGCGCCTTAACATAGAAACCCATCGCTACAAGGATACAATCTTATGATTGATATAATAACAAGAACCCCAGTTCGGGAAAAAGCAAAGCAGTTTTCTAAGCTTTTGATTAAAGAAAATCCAGATTATAATTATTTGCGTGAGTTGTTTCGCCATATTCGATTTGAGCTTGGGATTGAGCCAGGCAAACAAGCAAAGACACTTCCCTACGTACCCTCTGAAGAAGAGGTAAAAAAATATTATGCCGTTGTTTGGCAATCGCGGAATATGCAAAACGTCATCATCATCAAAACATTGCTGTACACAGGTGTCCGTGTATCAGAACTTGTTCGAATTTTATTATCGGATGTTGACTTTGATCGTTGTCAAATTCGCATCAATAAAGGAAAAGGAAATAAAGATAGAATAGTTCCGTTTCCAGAGTCATTTAAGGAAGTTTTGGCTATTCATGCCCAATCTATTACCCAAAAAGGTGGAAAACACCTATTTGAATCCTCATGGAAAAAACCTTATACTGACCGTGGCATTCGAAAGATTTTGGAAATTTATTCAAAAGCGTCAGGAATGAAGCATTCAATTTCACCCCACAAGTTTAGGCATTTTTTATTTACATGGCTTAAAAAACAAGGCATAGAAGATGCCATGATTCAGCCGTATTCTGGCCATGAAAGCCCCCAATCCCTTGAAATTTATTCGAAGCTATCAATTGGAGATGCCCAAGAAAATTACGAAAATGTAATTATAAAATTTCCTGTGTGATTAGGATTATAATCCAACTTGGCCCCAAAACGGGCCTTCCTTAACACCCCCCCTTTTAAAGGATTTTGATCTTCATCTTCTGTGATCATGTTATTTTCGTATATGAAATGTAGGTTTTCATTAAGTTGTCGTGAACTTGAAGAAATTATGTCTATACGAGGCGCTAAGATTGATCATTCAACCTTACAAAGATACGTTAAAAGGCTTATTTGTTTAATTGATAAACTTATTAGAAAACGTAAAAAGCCAGTCAATGGAAGCTGGAGAATGGATGAACCTATATTAAATTAAAGGGTAAATGGGTTTATCTTTATAGAGCTGTTGATAGCGAAGATAACACAGTTGATTTTCTTCTTAGAGCGCGGAAAGATACAGCAGCTGCTAAGGCATTTTTAAAGCATTTAAAGAAAACAAAATACCTGAGAAGGTTAATATTGATAAAAGCGGCAGTAATAAAGCCGCTTTAGATTCATTCAACAAAAAAACTTTTGGAGGAGAAAAAATTGAAATCAGACAAATAAAATACCTTAATAATTTCATAGAACACGATCATCTATTTTTTAAAAAGTGAATAAAATAAACTCTTGGGTTTAAGAATTTTTATGCTTCAAAACACACAATATCTGGTATTTAAAATATTCGCATGATTCAGAAAGGACAGATCATGGGACATGATTCTTCTTTATCAACTTTTCAGAATTTTTGTACTCTAATGGCGTAGTGTATTAAAAAGAGGTGGATTATTTACCTAATTTTAATCCTCTCAGATAGATGCGACAGAACCGTATTTAATTCTCTGTACAAATATGATATATACTGTATTGGAAATACATACTTTTATGGAGGTTCAAATGGGAAAATTCAATTTTCTTGATTGGCTAGCAATGATTATTATGACTATTGGAGCGTTAAACTGGGGCTTGGTTGGAGGGTTCAACTTTAACATTGTTGAATATATATTTGGCATCGGTGCTGTTGCTACCAAAATCGTTTATATAGTTGTAGGATTGGCAGCCCTCTATGGTATTGCAATGCTTTTTAAATGCTTTAAAGGGTATTAAGAAGCTGCAATAATTCTGATTAAGCGAATGTCAGAGGCTTTGTTCGAGAAGGTAGAAAAACCTTTAAAATAAGGACAATAGGATTAAATTGGGCACATTAAAATCTGCAAAGAGTGCCCAATGCCGTATAGACAAAAACTAAAAACGCCTTGTTTGGTAAGCGTAAAAAGCCAAATTACAAAGTGACGAATTGGACTAAATATAATAAAAGCCTTAAAAAAACGAGGCAAAGTAAGCCTGTATCTTCCTATCAGAGATTTCCAATCTCATTTTATTAACGAGTCGGTTTTGTCGCATCTATGTGAGATGATTAAAATTAGGGGCTGTTGATATTTCACATTGGCAACTAAATGTAACTAAAGGCGATGGCAAGCATTGATGCATAGTTTCGTTTTAATTTATCATATCGAGTTGCAATAGAACGAAAGTGTTTAAGTCTAGCAAAAATATTTTCAACCAAATGTCTATATTTGTATAATCCCCAATCTATATCAGTATTTCCTATTATTGAGTTTTTTTTCCTTGGAATAACGAGTAATGATGCTTTTTTTGGAATAAGATCTCGAATTTCTTCACTATCATACCTTTTATCTGCGATTATATAATTCGATACTGGAAGTTTTTCTATGAGTTCAGGTGCAGCTTTGCAATCATGAACTTCTCCACCTGTGATTTCAAATTCAATTGGTAAGCCATATGCATTAACCTCCATATGTATTTTGGATGTATTTCCAGCTACAGATTTTCCAATTGCTTGATTTTCTTTACCAACAGCTCCTGCGCTATGCTGATGTGCCTTAACAATACTACTATCAATAAATTCCCATTCTAAATCAGAGCTATGAGCTAATGTTTTGAAAATTTTCATTAATTTTTCTTTTTAAGACCAGCGGTTAAATTTTTGATAAATTGAATTCCAGCTTCCAAATTCTGATAGTAGGTTTCGCCAAGGAAAGCCAATCCGCATACGGTATAAAATTCCTTCTACCATTTTTCGAAGATTAGACTTGTTATAAATTCCATGTTGAAGCATGGTATTTCTTAACTTAGACCAGTACTTATCATTGAGCATAAGTCGGGCCATAATAAACTCGTTTAATTTAGTTTCCCAAACCTTCATTATGCGACTTTATGATTTTTTATCAACAGCTTAATGCGAAATGTCAACAGCCCCTAGGTAAATAACCCTCCTCTTTTTGATACACTACGCCATTAGAGTGCAAAAATTCTAAAAAGTTGATAACGAAGAATCATGTCCTGTGATCTGTCATTTTTGAATCATACGAGTATTTTCAATACCAGATATTGTTTGTTTTGCAGCATAAAAATTCTTAAATCCTAATGTTGGTTTGGTTCGTTTTTTAACGAATCGATGATCTTGTTCTCTAGGATTATTAAGATATTTTATTTGTTTTATTTCAATTTTTTCTTCTTTAGAAGCATTTTTGTTGAATGAATCTAAAGCGACTTTATGGCTGCCGATTTTATCAATATTAACCTTCTTAGGTACCTTGTTTCTTTAAATGCTTTAGCCGCTGCTGTATCCGCGCGCTCTAAGAAGAAAATCAACTGTCTTTCTTTCACTCTCTACAGCTTTATAAAGATAACCTATTTACTCTTTAATTTAATATAGGTTTCATCCATTCTCGAGCTTCCATTGACTGGTTTTTTACGCTTTCTAACGCGTTTATCAATCAGAAAACAAATCGTTTAACCCATCTTTGTAACGTTGAATGATCAATCTTAGCGCCTCTTATAGACATCATTTCCTCGAGTTCATGATAACTTAAGGAAAATATACATTTCATATACACAAATAACATGATCACAGAAGGCGAGGAGCAAA
>JAUXSJ010000163.1 GCA_030679615.1 Parachlamydiaceae bacterium
GAGAATAGCAATGGTGATGCTGTTTTTGAAATTCAAGGAAAAACTGTTACGCCAGAGGAAATCAGTGCTCAAATTTTGATTAAAATGAAAGAGACTGCAGAAGCTTATTTGGGTGAAAAAATCACTGAAGCTGTGATTACAGTTCCTGCGTATTTTAATGATTCGCAACGTCAATCAACTAAAGATGCGGGTCGTATTGCTGGATTAGATGTTAAGCGGATTATTCCTGAACCAACAGCTGCTGCGCTTGCTTATGGTCTTGATAAGCAACATACAGATAAAAAAATTGCTGTGTTTGACTTAGGTGGAGGAACATTCGATATTTCTGTATTGGAAATTGGAGATGGTGTTTTTGAAGTGTTATCAACAAATGGCGATACGCATTTGGGTGGTGATGACTTCGATAATGCGATTTTACATTGGATGATTGATACTTTTAAAAAAGAACAAGGAATCGATCTTAGTAATGACAAAATGGCTTTACAACGCTTAAGAGATGCTGCTGAAAAAGCTAAGATTGAATTATCTGGTGTTCAAACAACAGAAATCAATCAACCATTTATTACAATGGATGCATCTGGACCTAAGCACTTGTCAATGACTTTAACAAGATCTAAACTTGAAAGTTTAACTCATGATTTAATTGAAAGAACACGCGAGCCTTGCATCAAAGCATTAAGAGATGCAGGATTATCTAAAGACGATATTGGTGAAGTGATTCTTGTTGGTGGAATGACTCGTATGCCAGCTGTTCAAGATATTGCAAAGTCAATTTTTGGAAAAGAAGGTCATAAAGGAGTTAACCCTGATGAAGTGGTAGCAATTGGTGCAGCGATTCAAGGGGGAGTATTAACGGGCGTTGTAAAAGACGTTCTCTTGTTGGATGTTATTCCTTTAACATTGGGAATTGAAACAATGGGGGGAATTTTAACTCCATTAGTGGAAAGAAATACAACGATTCCAACTCAGAAAAAACAAATATTCTCTACAGCTGCTGATAATCAGCCTGCAGTGACGATTCGTGTTCTTCAAGGGGAAGGAAAGATTGCGAATGATAAGTACAATAGAGAAATCGGTCGTTTTGATTTAACAGACATTCCACCTGCTCCACGCGGAACACCTCAAATTGAAGTGGCGTTTGATATTGATGCAGATGGAATTTTGCACGTATCTGCAAAAGATTTATCTTCAGGTAGAGAGCAAAAGATTCGTATTGAAGCGCAATCTGGTCTTAATGAAGAAGAAATCAAGCGTATGATTAAGGATGCTGAACTTCACGCTGATGAAGATAAGAAACGAAAAGATGAAATCGAGATTCGTAATGAAGCAGATACACTTGCTTTTCGTGCACAAAAATCATTAGATGAATACAAGGATAAAATACCTCAAAATATTACAGATGAAGTATCTGGAAAAATTGATGCGGTAAAAAAAGCCTTGGAAGGTCAAGATTCTGATCGCATTCGTCAAGCAAAAGAAGATTTGGAAAAAAGCATGCAGCATATTGGTGAGGCTATGTCTAAAGCAGCAGGAGCTGCTGGCGGAGCGCATCCTCATGCAGAAAGTCATGCAGAAGGACCAGGAGCTTCTCATCAGCAATCTAGTTCAAAACAAGGACCGGATGATATTGAGGACGCGGAAGTTGAAATCATAGATGACAACAAACCTTAATTTGTTTTAGATATTTGTTAGTGTTTTAAAATTGCTCAGGTGTAAATCTGAGCAATTTTTTTATATCCATTTCTTTTTGAATATCAATTCTCTAAGTTAAAGCTAAAATCTATTTCGCGAATCCCTCAGAACACTTTTTGGAGTGCGAAGGCCCTGCCTTCGCTTTTTTAGTGTACGGATATCCACTTTTATAGCTATTGTAAATGCTTTTATAGACTGATTTGATCGAGTTGAAAATGACACTATTTCATCTAGATTTTCCTCTAAAAAAAGCGAAGGCAGGGCCTTCGCACTCCAAAGAGTATGATGAGTTCTTTTCGAGGTTGAAAAAACAACAATTCTGTGGTTAAAAAATTTAAACGAACCTGTGGCTAACTACGGCTTAAGGGATTTTCACTTGAACATAACTTTTAGAATATGTAAAGATTTATTAAAAAAATTATTCTGCTAAAAAAATTAGGTAATTAATGTCGTTTTCTATAGATCACATCATAAAGTTTCCATTTGAAAATCTCACAACTGTAAATTTTGGAAAAACAAAGCATTCTTTCTATTTTAGATTTATTAAATCCTATGAAACAACTGAACCTGCAGTTATTAATGAAAGGACTCTAATGCCTAAGACTTGGAAACAAGTGTCTTTTCCAGATATGATTAGATTTTCACCCAGATTCAGTCTTGTAAAAAAAATTCAAGAACTTTCACAGGATATTGAATTACATTATCTCCCCTGTTCTTATGGTCGTGAATCTGGTTATTATGAAATACCTGCAATTCATTCCACAATATTTTTAAGAGGAATTAGATTATTACAGGCAAATCAATCTAAAATTTGTATTCCTAAGCAATTATTTCAAAAACTTTTACACAAGCTTCAGGAACATGATTATGCACATCCTTAGATGTAGAAACGATTCAATTGAATGTTCAAACTAAATGCACTAAGAAAGAATACAAAGAAGAAGTTGAACAAACACAGGATGCAAAAAAAGCAATTTCCCTTGCGCATTATTATAGCGTTAAAAGAGATAGTTTTCAGTTACATGTTCATAATATGCATAATAATAAGGGTCCTGTATATAACAGTAGAGCAGTTTGTTGGCTGTGTAAAGCTAAAGAATATTTAGGAAAACAAAATTTAAGTGAATTAATTGACATTGATAAATTTTTGCTAAATTCTTCTGAATTCGCATCAGATGGCATTTTTGATTTTGATGAGGGTCAAGAGGTCGTTGAAGCAATAGTTAAATGTTCAACTATTA
>JAUXSJ010000170.1 GCA_030679615.1 Parachlamydiaceae bacterium
GAGAAGTAACGGTCTATCGGGCTCAGTAATCACAAATAAATGTTCTGGTAACTAAAATTTTCTCAATATCAATTCAAGATCCAAATAAATAAATTGAGATACACTGCATAGCTGACCCAAACTAAATATGGAATTAATAAAAAAGCTCCAAGAGAGGTATGCCTTTTGAACAACAGGATAGTTGCAAAAATAGCAGCCCATAAAAAAATGATATTTACGAAGGCTAATTCCGGTTTTCTTAAACCAAAAAAAATCCAAGACCAACTAAAATTTAAAATTAACTGCAGAGCGAAGAAGAATGCAGCCATTTTTTTATTTGACGTCTGAGAAGACCAAAATAAATAAAGCGCTATCGCCATGAGAGTGTATAAAAAAGTCCAGACGATAGGAAAAACAATATTTGGAGGAGTTCCAGCCGGATGATTTAGATGAATATACCACCCCTCAATTCCCTGTTGAGTCACAAGCCCAGAAAGCCACCCTCCCCCAACACAAAGTAATAGGCATAAAATCAACCTTTTATAAGAAACCATCCTGATAACCTCTATTTAATAATCATTTGTTGTTCAAAAATTCCTGTTAAATAAAAATTAAACAAACTTAAAGCTGCATTATATTTTGTCTTTTAATGTATAACTCATTGTACTATTTTTTTTGCTGTAATTTGCAAAAACTTTTCATCTTCAGAAATGCTAAGAACTTCAAAATTCAGTGTTTCCATTAGTAATTGAATTTTATCTTTATTCCAATAACAAAAAAATCTAGGTTGGCCAATTTTTTCATTTGACCATCCCTCCCCTTCTCCATGTTTAACAGAAAAGGCTAGTATTCCATTAGTTGATAAACTTCCCTGTATTTTTTTTAATACTTCAATAAGCTCTTCTGAATTAAAGTGTAAGAAAACAGCATTAGCAAATATTAGATCATAAACTGAAGTAAAATCATCTGTTAAAATATTAAATTCTTTAGCTGAATAGCCTTTATTCTTCAAAAAATTAACAAATCCAACTGTGGCATCAGTTCTTTCTACAGAAAATCCTTGCGATTCAATATACTGCGCATCTCTACCAAAAGCTGATCCAATTTCAATAATACGAGGATTTGAAGGTAATAAATTTAAGAAAAGATCTATCCAGATTTTAATGTTTCCAGTTGTTTCTGAAGGCGTGCCATTAATATATTCATTTAAACTTTGTTCGTAAGATTTTAATGTTATGCCATTAGAAGATATGTTATTCATGCTATAATTAATTTTTTAAATTTTTGTGGTTAAATAAATCAGTTTTCATTCGAAAGATATATATTTTGCAATTAAAAGTTTATAGTCAATCCAAATTCGATCTGACTTTAACATTGACGCTTTGTTTCAACAGTTAAAACTTTCAGGCAATTTACAATTAATAACATTGTTCATTAACTGGATTCGAAAGTGGCTTTAAAACTATTGATTATAAATTTCTTACCATGTAATATTAATATTCAAATTAGAAATAAGGTTAGAATTTAGTTATGCTTAATCTGCATTTTGCAAACATGAACATTCAAATTATTATTAGACTCATCACTTTGAGGTGCGAACCTATGTGATTAGCTGATGCTAAAAATAATAGGTTAAAAAAAACCGCACCTTGAAAAGGTGCGGTTTTTTTTTGTTTAAAAATTTATCAAAAAAAAAAAGGAAAAATTAAAAATGAAAAATAAATCGCTTGTTGTCAGTACGGGCTTCGCGTTATTTTCTATGTTTTTTGGATCGGGAAATTTAGTTTTCCCAATTACTGTTGGGCAAGAAAGCGAAGGGCATTATTTATTTGCCGCCTTGGGTATTTTACTTACAGGTGTATTAGTTCCATTTCTTGGAGTTTTAGGAATGATGCTCTACAAAGGAGATATATATAGCTTTTTTAGATGTTTTGGAAAAAAAGGGACTTTTTTATTTTCTTTTTTAGCGCTAGCTTTAATGGGTCCATTTGGAGTTCTAGCTCGTTGCTTAACCGTCGCACATGGCGCTTTGTTGCTTTTATTACCTAATGCTTCACTACCCCTTACAAGCTTTTTATTGTGCTGTATCATTTATTTATTTGCAGTTAATAAGAATAAAATCGTTACTACACTAGGAACTATATTAACACCTTTTCTGCTTTTAGCGATTGCTATGATTGCATTTTTTGGTTTAAATAAATGAACAATACCTGAAACAATCAATTTTACTGGTTGGAAAGCTTTAAAGAATGGCTTTTTCCAAGGGTATCAAACGTTGGATCTTTTAGCTGCCTTTTTTTTCTCTCAATTTTTGATCAAGCACCTGAGTAATAAACTATCTCCAGATAATGAAGAAACTTCTTTGCTTAAACATTTTTACAAATCTTCTTTGATTGGTGCAGGTCTTTTATCTTTAGTTTATTTTGCCTTAGTATTATTAGGTTGGATTTATTCACCTTTTTTAGTCAATATTCCTCCACAGGAAATGTTAGGTAAGATTGCGATCGAATCTCTAGGCACGATAGCAGCTCCTTGTGTATGCTTAGCAGTTTTATTTGCTTGTTTAACGACTGCAATTGTTTTAGCTTCGTTATTTTCAGATTTTCTTCGCAACGAAGTCACTAAGGAAAAAATAGGAAACAAACAAGCATTACTTATAACTCTAGGTATTAGTTTTATAGTATCAACATTTGATTTTTCAGGAATTGCCAAATTTTTAGGTCCAATTCTTGAAGCAGTTTATCCAGCGTTGATTGCTCTAACATTAATCAACATTATTAATAAATTTTTTGGAGTAAAGCCATCGCATTGGCCTTTTACCTTAACATTGTTAGCTAAGCTATGTTGGATCTAAAAAGCCTTTTGACATATTTATAGTCGATTAAATTTCAAATGTTAAAAAAGTAATTAAATTAAATTACAATAGACTGAAAAGCTTGGAGACGTTACTTTATTTTAAATTAGCCCTAATTGAGTGTTGGTATTCTGTTTAAAACATAAACATACATTTAGAAGAAACGTAATTGAAAAGTAATATTCTCCAGCTTGATGTCAATTTGCAAAATTTATGATTACAGACAACTTTTATTCCAACTCCCCTCAAATTTCCTTAAACCCCAATTCTTCTGTCATTTTAGATAATTTAAATTCATCCACTAATAATGAGATGAATACACTTCTTGAAGAATCTCCATTAAACTTCTTCTTTTCTGAAGCCGATCAACGATTGATGAAGCTATCTCAAGCAGGATTTTGCAATATATTTGGTAAATTAAATGAAACCCATCAATCTCTTTCGCTTTGTCCCGATTTTAATGATGGCAATCCATTTAAATTAATTATTCAAGAAATTTATGAAATTTTAAACAGTTATCAAAGGATTTTAAAACGTGTATTAGAAGTACCCAATCAACCATCCATTCACATTTCTATTGTCACCACACTAAACGAGTTATTTACACACTTAATTGAATGTTTTTCAAAAGAAGGTCAAGAAAAGGCAAATCAAAAATTACCCTTTCATTTATTAGAAATGTATTTGATTGGCAGCTCAGTACTTCCTTTAATTGGAATAAACTATTTTGAAAAATTAGCGCTTTATCATTTTTCAACTTTAATAAATGGACAACGTCTATTTTCAGAAAATGAAATTAAAAATTGGTTTCAAAATGATAAAACTAAAAAACTATTTATCGACCAATCAAATGATTTAGATACGAGAATTGTTATTTCTAGCAATGCTATTGACCATCTAGGTCAAATTTCTAATGCCTTATTGACTTATGTAGCCGAAAAAATTCCTGATTATTCAATTACGCCACCTTACGGAAGCCCGCCTAATTGCAATTTAAAAGCTGAATATTTACTTAGCACTGAAGCAATAAGACATAGAAAGATCGTTAGGGAAGATGTTACTCGTTATGCAATTATTGCTTTTAATACAGCAAACAAACCTATCGATTTTAATTGCGTCGGTTCTACATTCAATCCAAAAACAAATCAATTACAATCAACATTAGAATACTCCCATCTTTCAAGTCTAAACTCATTAACTATTCCCCTTTTTCAATTTTTATCCTCTAGCAAACCCATAAAAAAAATGACGTTTCATTCTGATTATGGCATTCAACTACTCTTAGACATTCTTTTTGATTGTTCTACACCTACAACTTATAACCATTATGGTTGGAGGCATTTTTTAAGAAAAAATATTCGCATGCTTGGTCCGGATAATGAAAAAAATATGATCAAAGAAATTTTGATTTTTCGTTCTCAAAATGATTTCAAATCAATCTCAAGGCATCATTATTTACCGAGTAAAAAAGATCAAATGACTCTCGGCGGTTTTTTATACCTTTTATTAGCTAATGATTTTTCAAAATTTGATGCAAAAATTCCACATGAACCTTATCAAATTTCTGAATTTCTCTTTAGAGCATGTCAATCACTGTCCTCAAATGAGAAAATCACTGATGACGATTTTCTGAAATTATGGAATTGTGTTGATGAATACTACTGGCAGGCAAGAGGTTGTTTCTCCAAATCAGACTCCATATACACAGCTCTTAAAGAAGCAATATTAGATGATCACGTGCCCTTCAGTATTAATTCTGCTTTTATAAAAATTTTAGCTTATTTATTTGACCCAGAATCAGCAACAACTCACTGCAACCAACCTATAATCGACTTAAAGGCACCTTTTTCTGCGCTTTTACCCATTACGTTATTAAAAGATGTTAAAACATTAAACCAATATTTTTTAAAACATCCCTTCCCAAATTCTTTTCAAAAGATCTACGTCGCTTTTGCGCGTTCATCCAATTTTTCTTTCAAAAACTTTCCTCTTACAATTTATAATAATATTTTTGTTAAAGATCCTAATAGTTTTAAAAAGATAATCAAATTTTGGGTTAGGGAATCAAATTGTCATTTAAAACTGATTGGATTACATCTTTATTTGGCAACTTACCCCTGTGGATCTGATTACAATCTATTAATTGATATCCTTCAAAATCTTCCTACATTTTTCCAATATATTGAAACTAATCTTCAAAAAAATTCATTGATCAAATCAATTTTAAAAATTGTTCAAGATGACTTGCCAGAGGCCATATCATTATTAGAAGGATTAACAGATTTTAATTTTACACAATTAAATAACGAACAATGGATGACATTGTTGATTGAAACAAAATCTTCTTTTTCTACAAAAATTGCTTTTAACATTTTTAAAAACAATAATAGCTATAACATCGTTTCAGAAAAGATTAGTTTGAAACTCCTTAATGAAACAATGAAAGTTAATTTTCATCATTCATGTCAGTTATATCTTCTTGTTTTGCAACAACAACAACTCACCTGCCCTGACACTTTTTTTGA
>JAUXSJ010000186.1 GCA_030679615.1 Parachlamydiaceae bacterium
TCTGCGTTAAATTGTTTTCGAGAAGTAACGGCCTATCGAGTTACAAAACAATTGTTAATCAAATTGTTGTGAACAAAAAGATGTGTCCACCTGTAAGGGCCCTGCCTTCGCTTTTTTTCAAGAGGTCTAATGATAGTGCGGTGTTATTTTTCGACTTAATCAATCGAATCTATAAAAGTGCAAACGTGAATATCCGAACCATAAAAAAGCGAAGGCAGGGCCTTCGCACTCCAAAAGATATGATGAAGACTGGTGTTTGAATAAAAAAACATACCGTCATAATACTAAAATGATTAGTATCCAATTTAAATTTTAAATAAAATTATTGATTCTTTTAGGTAATAAATGAAGCGAGTAATCCTCTTAATCATCGTTATTTTAATTATTTTAGGAGGTTATCACTCGTATTTTTCATGGAAAAATAAAACTCAAGAAACAAATTTCATTACCTTATATGGCAATGTTGATGTGCGTCAAGTCGACTTGGGATTTCGTGTCAGTGGACGTATTGCTGAAATGTTTTATGAAGAAGGAGATTTTGTACATCCAGGAACATTATTGGCTTACTTAGATGATCAGCCTTTTGAAGATCAGGTTAAACAAGCTGAAGCACATGTGGAGTCTATAGGGGCAGCTTTAATTAACTCGGAACAACTTCTTGAGAGACGTAAAGAATTATTAGGAACAGGAGGAATCTCAGAACAAGATTATGATGATGCCATTTCTTCTCGAAATATTCACAAAGCTAATTATCAAGAAGCAATTGCTGCTTTAGGGGTTGCCATCACTAATCGAGAAGATACAGTTTTATTTGCTCCTTCTGAAGGAACGATATTAACTCGAATCAGAGAACCAGGCACGATTGTTAGGGAAGCGAATCCAATTTATACCCTTTCTTTAATCAATCCGATTTGGGTTAGAGCTTATGTTTCAGAAGTTCAATTAGGGAATATTTTCCCGGGGATGCAAGCTGAAATTTATACAGACACCCCAAAAAAAAATCCTTATCGAGGCCATATTGGATTTATTTCTCCTGTCGCTGAATTTACCCCTAAAACAGTGGAAACAACAAGTTTAAGGACCGATCTCGTTTATCGCCTAAGAATTATCGTTGATAATGTGGATTATGGTTTACGTCAAGGAATGCCGGTGACTGTGAAACTTCGCTTGGCTGAACAAGAAAATGTTCATGCCAATAATGAACTCCATGACAATCCATTATGAATAAAACGGATGAAATTTTACTAAGTATCACAAATCTTTCAAAAAAATTTGACAATTCAGACAATTATAGTCTTGAAAATATTCAAGCATCCGTTCCAAAAGGACAAATGGTTGGAATAGCCGGACCAGATGGTGCAGGTAAAACAACTTTAATTAGACTCATTGCCGGATTACTCCTCCCTACTTCTGGAAATATATTAGTGGACGGTCACGATACCATTCAGGATGCCTCATTTATTCATTCACATATTGGCTATATGCCACAAAAGTTTGGCCTCTATGAAGATCTTACCGTTAAGCAAAATTTAAATTTATACGCAAACCTGAGGGGCCTTGAAAAAAATGAATTTTCATCTACTTTTGAAAAACTTCTTTCATTTACAGCTTTGGAACCTTTTCAAAATCGTTTGGCTGGAAATCTTTCAGGCGGAATGAAACAAAAACTTGGTTTGGCTTGTGCTTTAATAAAAAAGCCCCTCTTACTTCTTCTTGATGAACCGAGCGTTGGAGTTGATCCAATTTCTAGAAGAGAATTATGGAAAATGGTTCAAGAATTACTCAAAGAAGGCATTTCTGTTATTTGGAGTACGGCGTACTTAGATGAAGCAGAACGATGTGATTCTGTTTTGCTTTTAAACCAAGGGAATCTTCTTTTCAATGGACCGCCTAATCAATTGATTAATCGAGTAAATGGAAGAACATTTTTATTAAAGGGAATTGAAGGAAATCGCCGGCAAATTCTTTCAATTGCATTACAACAATCTTCAATCATGGATGGAATTATTCAAGGAAGTGATGTGCGATTGTTAACTCGTGAAAAAACAGATCACCCCATTGAAATATCTTTATTTAAAGATGAAAAAAATTTAACTATTCAACCGACACCACCTCGTTTTGAAGATGCCTTTATCGATGTTTTAGGTGGAGGACCAGGTGGATGGTCGGAACTTGCAGAAAAAACACCTCAAATAACAAAAAAAAATAATGAAGTTGTAAAAGCAGATGGACTTGTTAAACGTTTTGGTTCATTTACTGCAGCTGATCACATAAGCTTCGCAATTCCTTCAGGAGAAATTTTTGGATTGCTTGGTCCTAATGGAGCAGGAAAATCAACAACCTTCAAAATGATGTGTGGACTCCTTAAACCAACAGAAGGAGTCGCCTATGTCGATGGTTTAAATTTGGAAATTGCTCCCAGTAAAGCTCGATCCAGAATAGGATACATGGCTCAAAAATTTTCTCTTTATGGTCATTTAAGCGTTCGTCAAAATTTAAATTTTTTCTCTGGGATTTACAATTTAACTGGAAAACACCGCCAAGATATGATTAATGAAATGATCGAAATTTTTTCATTAAAACCTTTTTTGGATAAATCGGCAGAAACACTTCCTTTAGGATTTAAACAACGTTTATCGTTAGCCTGCGCGCTCATGCATAGACCCGATGTTCTTTTTTTAGATGAACCAACTTCGGGAGTCGATCCTATTACTCGTCGTGAATTTTGGAATCATATTAATGGCCTTGTTAATAAAGGAATGACGATTATGGTGACAACGCATTTCATGGATGAAGCAGAGTACTGTGATAAAATTGGATTAATCGATCAAAGTCGCTTAATTGCGATGGGAACTCCTGATGAATTGAAAATCTTAGCTAAAACCGAAGAAAATCCTTCTCCTTCGCTTGAAGATGCTTTTATTAAATTGGTTCAAAATCATGATCAATAGAATTTTAACCCTTATTTACAAAGAAATTCTTGCAGTTTGGCGGGATAAAAAAAGCCGTTTCGTTCTAATTGTTCCTCCCATCCTACAACTTCTAATTTTTGCGTATGCTGCTACACTTGATGTAAAAGATGTTCCAATTGCAGTATTAAATCGAGATGGGGGAGGTGAATCTTTTGAACTCATTCAAAGGTTTCATGGCTCTCATGTCTTCAGAAAAATTTTATATCTCGAGAAAATTAGCGATATAAAACCCATTATTGATAATAAAGAAGCCATCATGGTTATTCACTTTGACTCTCAATTTTCCAAAAATATTAAAGCAGAACTGCCGGTAAGTCTTCAGCTAATATTGGATGGAAGAAAATCAAATACCGCTCAAATTGTGCAAGGATATGCTAGCCAAATTATCCAACAATTTAATCAAGATATTTTAATTAAACGAAATATACCATTTGCAAATCAAGGAACAGAAATCATTTCACGAAATTGGTATAATCCAAATCTCCTTTACTATTGGTTTAATGTTCCCAATCTTTCAGGAATATTAACCATGCTGATTGGATTAACGATCACTGGACTTTCTATTGCAAGAGAAAGGGAACTAGGAACATTTGATCAACTTCTTGTTTCTCCTCTTCAACCCATTGAAATTCTTATTGGAAAAACTGTTCCAGCATTAGTGATTGGACTTCTTGAAGGAACAATCGTTATTACAACAGCCATATTCTATTTTCAAATTCCTTTCACAGGCTCCCTGCTACTTCTTTACTTGAGCATGTTTGTCTTCATTTCTTCTATCATTGGAATTGGCTTATTCATTTCTTCCTTATCAATGACTCAACAACAAGCTATTTTAGGCAGTTTTGTTTTCATGACTCCAGCAGTTTTATTATCAGGATTTGCAACGCCAATAGAAAATATGCCTTATTGGTTGCAAGAAGTTACTTTGTTTAATCCTCTTAGATACTATCTTGTCATTGCAAAAGGAATTTTTCTAAAAGCAATGCCTACATCCATTATCCTTGAAAATATTTGGCCAATGGCTTTGATTGCTGTTTTTACTTTAACCGGAGCATCGCTTTTATTCCGTAAAAAATTGAGTTAAATAATTACAGTCCATAAGTCTAACTTAAGTACCAAGTCGCAAAATTAACCACTGAGATCACTGACACGATTTTAGTTTTTTTTTGTTTAATCACCATGCCTTCAATCCGATAGACCATTACTTCTCGAAAACAACTTAACGCAGAGGCGGAGAGACAAGGAGGCTCAGAGAAGAACATTTAAACAATATAATTATAAACGATCTTCTCTGCGCCTTCCTATCTCCCGCCTCTGCGTTAAATTGTTTTCGAGAAGTAACGTTCTATCTGGTTAAAAAAATTTACCTCTTTTTTTTAAAATTTTTATTACTATTATTTTCAAAGACATGTATGACCTATTAAAAGTAACTAATGGAGTGCTTAACCAAAAGAAACCTTTGGAGGTCATAAATGAATACATTGTGTAAAATTATTTGCCCACGTATACATGAAGGTAGGATTAATTACTTATCAAATCGGAAATCTAAACTCGATAGTAAAATTACGAATCACAGTTTGTTGATTAAATCTGCATCATCAGAAATTAAAAGGTTAAACAAAAGAAAAATAAGATATGAAAAAAAACAACGTGAATTTAAAGACATAGAAAGAATTAACGAATTAATCCTAAATAAAACTGCATATCAATTAGTCATCGAAAAAAAGAAAAAAAAACTAGAAGAAGTTCATAATGATCTTTATCGCTTAAAAAGAAACGAAAAAAAACAAGCAAACAAACTTTCAAATACTGAAAACAATTTTCATCACTCCTGCAAAAATATTGAAACTAAAATCCATGATGAAATAGAACATTTAAAAGAAAAAGCAGGAGAAATTAAAGATAAAGTGGATGAATTATTTCATCGACAAGTTCCAGATGTTACAGCTTCTAATCCTCCAAAAGAAATTCCTCTTGAAAATTTAATTTCTGTTTTTAATGCAAAAAACAAATCAAAATTACCTGGAACTTTAATTTATCAACTAAATCCAAAAGTTGATAAAAATAACATCATTGGAAAACAAGCCTTTGATAATGTCCTTGAAGTCCTCAAATTTTGGAGCACCGAATTGAATTTGCGTTCTTATGACAATAAAAATGCACCAATCAAAGCAGTTATTCATTATCTCAATAAGTATGCAAATGCCTATTGGGATGGAGAAGAAATTGTCTTTGGAGATGGAGATGAAATTTTTGGACCTTTTGTAAATTGGGAAGATATTATTGGTCATGAACTAGGTCATGCATTAATTGGTGATGATTTAATTTATGAGGGTGAAACAGGTGCTTTAAATGAAAGTTTTGCAGACATCATAGGTGCAATGGTTAATATGTATGCAAATAAAATTAAGGGAAAAGATTATCATTGGTTGGTTGGTAAGGATATAATACGTATACAAGTGAAAATTAAAGGTCCAAACGGAGAAAAAACATATCATTACAACACATATGCATTACGTTCATTTAAAGCTCCTGGAACAGCTTTTCCATACCTTAAAGAACTTGGGTGTAAAGATACCCAACCCGCTGTCTATAGCCAGATAGATCAAAGTGATATAAGTGATAATAATGGAGTTCATGACAAATCAGGAATTCCAAATCATGTCTTTTGGCTCATCGCTGATCAATTTGGTGAAGAAAAAGCGTTTTTATTTTGGTATGATATTTTGAAAAATGTGAACACAAATAACCGAATACAATTTGCTGAACTTGCTAATTTACAAATTGAAACTGCAAGAGCTCGCAAACTTCATGATTTAGCTGATGCATTAACAATAGCTTGGACAAAAGTTGAAGTGTTAACTGATTCTAAAATACAAATTATAGAATCAAGTCTTGAGAAGCACCAGCTTGAAGAAATTTTGATTGAGGCATAATCTACATTAAATTTAGGGGGGTGTCTTTTTTTCACCGCCCTAATTCAATCTATAATCATTAAAAAAAAATAAACAGGATAGGCAGGCATACGCATCAGGCTAAGTTGCCATTTGACTATCGTAAATATTTACCACTGAGATCAATGAGATCAATGAGAACACAGAGAAAGTATGAGATCAGGTGAGAATGAAATTAAGTATTTAACATGTTGTTTTTTTTATTAAAAAATAACTTCATCTCATTTTCTCGTTCTTTTCTCGGTGATCTCAGTCTCGACTTTGTGGATTTTTTATTCAATCATCGTTCCCTACCATCACTTTTAGATTGCGAAGGCCCTGTACATTCTATCATTCACTAGATTCTAAACACTTAATTCTAAGCCTTTGAGTCGCTCTACGAGCTCTATGTGTTTTTTATCTTGCCCCCACAGTTCCTTCGTTGCTCGTAAACTCGCTCCTCAGTCACTGTGGGCTTTAATCGGAATCGTCCTACGAACTCTAAAACATGTATATAAATGTATACTTGGATTATAAGTGTGCTTTTTAATGTTCTGAGTCCGTAGGACGACTCCGATTAAAGCCCACAGTGACTGAGGAGCGAGTTTACGAGCAACGAAGGAACTGTGGGGCAAGATGAAAAACACATAGAGCTCGTAGAGCTCAAAGGCTTAGAATTAAGGGTTTAGAATCTAGTGAGTGATAGAATGTGCAGGACCTTCGTATCTAAAAGTGATGAAGACATGATGATTGAAAAAAAATCCACCAAGTCGAGACAGTGATCTCTGTGATCTCTGTGATTTATTTTTACGCCATTGTCGCTTAAGTTGATGACATTACTGTAAGACAGGGTTGCGTATGCCTGGTCAAGTATTAATTCTTGAAAAAGCAAGCTTTTCTAAATAACTTAAAGCCATTTCTTGCGATAAAAATAGGAAAGCATAACCAAAGCAATCCCTAACATAAGAAATAAGACTGCTGGGTAAGCCCAAGGATAATGCAATTCCGGCATGAATTCAAAATTCATTCCATAAAGACTAGAAACAAATGTTAATGGGACAAAAATTGTTGAAACAATGGTAAGAAATTTCATGATTTCATTTGTGCGAATGTTAATGTTCGATAAATAAATATCCATCATTCCAGAGACAACATCGCGAAAACCTTCAATAATGTCTATTGTTTGAACTGTATGATCATAGACATCATGCAAATAAATTTGTGTTGTGGCAGAAACAAGAGGGGGCTCAAGTCTTAAAAAACGATTAATAACATCTCTTACAGGCCAGACAGATTTACGTAAAATGATCATTTCTTTTTTAGCTTTCTGGATCCTTTCCACTGTATTTTTTTTAGGAGAATTTAAAAGTTCTTCTTCTAAAACATCAAGCTGAACATCAACCTTTTCCAACACAAGAAAGTAATAATCGATAATTAAATCTATGAGAGTATACGCTAAATAATCGGTTCCAAGTTTTCGTATTCTGTTATTTTCTTGTTTTAACCGCTCTTTAATGGGTTTAAAAATATCGTCCAAACCTTCGAAAAAACAAATAAGGTAATTAGGACCAAAAACGATACTCACTTGTTCATCTTTAAGGCAATGATGTTTTTCGTCATACTGTAATACGCGAACAACAATAAATACCTGATTTTCATATTCGTCTAATTTAGAACGCTGACCTTTAGTCACAATATCTTCTAAAACTAAAGGGTGAAGTTGAAAATGTTTACCCAAGGCTGCAACAGTTCTTGGATCAGACACACCATTAACCTGGATCCAAGTTTTTTCAGGAGTGATAAGATGCTGAAGGCATTCTTCTAAAGAGATGTTATCTTTTTCTATTAATTGGCTTTCTGTATATTCAACAATAGATAAATGAATATGATCATATTCATTTTGTAAGTTAAAATCAGGTAGAGTCCCTGGTGGCAGTCCAACTGATTTTATTGATTTATTAAATAAACGTGCCAAATTTTTATCCATCTAAATATGAATGTTTTGACGAATAGCCCCTACTTGACGATAAAGTTCTGTATCGGTTTTCATTTTTTCTGCAATTGTCTTTTTAGCATGAAGAATAGTTGAATGCGTTTTGCCTCCAAAAGAAATCCCTAGCATATTTAAAGACTCATTAATCATTTCTACAGCTAAATACATTGCAATTTGTCTTGGTAGAACAATATTTTTTGTTCGTGTTGATCCACGCAAATCACTTACTTTAACTTGAAAAGCAGAAGCAACACATTTTAAAATTTGTTCAACTGATACTTTTTCTTGTGGTGCATGATGCAACATTTCTTTAAGAGCTTTCGAAACAAGTTCTTCGGTAATATTCAAATTCATCAATCGCGAATAAGCACTTAAACGATTGACAGCTCCTTCGAGTTGACGAACATTACTATGAATGTGTTCTGCAATATAAAAGGCTACTTCATTTGGTATTTGCATTCCTTTCTGACGTGCTTTTTCATGAAGGATTGCTACACGTGTTTCCAAATCAGGTTCACCAATATGACCAAATATACCACCAGTCATTTTACCAATCATTCTTTCAGAAAGTTTTAGCAATGATGGGGGTTTATCACTGGTAATAACAACTTGAGCACCCTTGTTTTTTAGACACTCAATTGTATAAACGAATTCTTCTTCAAAATTTCTACGAAATTGTAAAAACTGAAAATCATCGAATAAAAGAACATCAATTTCTTTACGATAAAAATATTTCATTTTATCAATGGATTTATTGCGTAAGCAATCGACTAAATCATTAATAAACGCTTCAGTTGTAATGCATTGAACGCGTAATTTTTTGTTATTTTCTCGAATATGGTGTCCAATGCTATGCAATAAATGTGTTTTTCCACGTCCTACGTCACCATAAATAATGAGAGGATTATAAATTTGCCCAGGTTGTTCAGCCACTGCCATCGCAGCAGATTTCACAAATTGATTTGTAGGTCCTTCAATAAATGATTCAAATCGATACTGATTATTTAACTTTAAATCAGAATAACCAGGTGTTTTATCATTTTGAATGACAGGGGCTACAGGTTGAGTAATGATTGGTGTAGTTGTTTTTCTTACAGGCGGTGGTGCTATGATAAATTTAATTGAGGGTTCACCAAATCGATCAACAGGCAAAAATGCACATAATTCTTTTTTATAATTTGAAAGGAGGTATTCCTGAACAAAAATATTAGGAACTTCCAATGTAATCTCCTCATCCGTTGCTTCAACAACACGAATAGGAGCAAGCCAATTACCAAATGCGGTTACAGAACATTTTGTTTTTACAAATTGTAAAAAGTCAGTCCAAGTTTCACGCGAGTTGCAAGCGAGCATATTTTACTATCCCTTAAAAGTTATAAACAACGTTTCCACACATAATTCTGAAGCGATTTATAGTAAGAATCTAGCATGGTTGAATCAAAGCTGGCAAGCAATTTTCTCCATCTTGAATTTGAAAAATGAGTAAATCCCTGATTATCAAATCAGGAAAGCCCAAATAAAATATTCTTTTATATTTTTTTAATGAAAAGATAAAACGTTTTTTTTATCTGTTGATTTTTAGTAACTTAAGAATATGTTGATAAATTGTTCAGTGTTCGAAAGTTTTAAAATTCAATGGATTGTTACACAAAAAAGATTGGTAGGATTTGGAAATTTATTTTTGTTTCAAAAAATATTAGAAATTATTTTACCGTTGAATTCAAAATTGATCTTTGCGCGGAGTGTCAAATATTTTTTAAAGAACGATTTGTGTTTAAATCCAGGTTCTCCATTTCTAAAGAGTATTCGTCATGAGCATTTAGATATTTAAAAAGAGTCTAGTAAAAAAAATGTTTCAACTTTAAGAGCTTTTCGACGTTCTTTTCAAGTGATTTGTAGTCTAGACTTTATTCTGGGCTTGTTTTTGCAGGCTTTAGTCTGCAAGTCCCGCTATTTAAAAATATCAAAAACCGACACGAAAATTCGATAGATTTATTGATTTCAACAATAATGAAATTAGTCTACGTGAAAAAGAGAGTAAATCATGTAAACCATTAAAGACGATTATCCTTATGGCAGTTTTCTATGATAATTCTTAACTGATTTGCAGGCTAAAACCTGAAAAAACAAGCTCAGACTAAAGTCTAGGATACAAAACACTCGAAAAGTCTTGCAGTTTAACACAACTTTTTCTTGGGTTCTTATTTACATGTCAAGAAAAGAGCTGTCTTACTGTAAATGCAGTGCCTTCGCACTCCAAAATATTCTTAGGGCTTTTGAGATAGGTAAATGAAATTTAAGAATGAGCCATAATAAGAGCTTTAGCGACATTAGCAATATATTTATCTTTTTCATTTTTAAGAATATGAGCTAATTTTAAACCCTCATCTTTTTTATTAAGCATAAAAAAAGCTTTGGATACATTAAGTAAGGTGGGTGCGTGATTTCCTTCTAGCTGTAATGCTCGATCAAAATATTTCATTGCTTCTGCTGGGCGGTTCAGTTGAATATATATGGCACCTAAGGTTTGTAAGTCATAGGCATTTTCTGGTTTGAATAAAATTAAAGCCTTAAAAAATGAAAGAGCAATATCGTATTTTCCCTGTCTTAAATAAGAATATCCAGCATACCTAAGTTCTTCAGTATGATCTTCTCCCCAACCTAAAGTATCTAACCAATTAATTTTACTCATTTTTTAACCTTGAAGAAACTGGCCCATTCGGCCAACAATAAAGCTTAGCAATTGATTTATACTTTTTATTTGTGCAAAGCAAGCCTTAATCGTTGCTTTTTCCTTTTCTTCTTCTTCAGAATCACATTTAAATTCATCAAGGTGTTTTTCACTCTCTTCTTCTTCTTCAAAGGAACCCATACTTGGGGCAACACGAAAAAAACCGAAAGGGGATCGTCGTTGATTTTTGTATCTTGGTGGTGGTGAAAAAAAAGCCCATGGAGATACTGAAGGAACACCTAATAAAGTTTCTAATTCAGATAAACGAGGGGAAATAGAGACGATGTTTAATTGAGCAGGAATGCTTGATGCTTCATCAAGATGATATTGTTGATTAATTTGTTCAACAAGCTGTGTACGTTTGGCATATTGAACGTAAATGCCTATATCTAATTTGTCAATTGTTGTCATTGCAACTCAATTGGTTATTATTAACTATGTATTCTACATATCATTTATTTTAACATCATATTATTTATAAGTAAAATTTATTAAATGTTAGAATTTCATCATGCCATATAAGGATTAATCATCTAGGTTTTTAATTTGCTTGAGACTTTCACATTGGTCTTGCAATAACGGTAAATATTCATGTACACTGTTTAAACTGTAAATGTTTTTAGTCAATGCTATCCACTTAAAATCTTAAGATTTCAATCAAAATTTAGGTTGATGCGTTGCTCTCTTAATTTTTTGTTTAAGCTAATGTCATTTGTAAAGGTTAATTGTTATGAATAAATCATCAGGTAGTCTGTTAGGAGGCTCTTTTCTTATTGCGGGAACGACAATAGGAGGAGGAATGTTAGCTCTTCCTGTAACAACAAGTCAGGTAGGCTTCATCCCAGCAGTTATTATTTTTTTTATTTGCTGGTTGTTCATGGCAAGCACGGGGCTTTTATTTTTAGAAATTTCTCAATGGATGAAAAGAGAAGCGAATATTGTGACCATGGCAGAGGGGACATTAGGTCAAATTGGAAAGTGGATTGCCTGGGTTGTTTATTTATTTTTGTTTTATTGTTTAACAGTAGCTTACATAGTCGGTTGCGGAAATATTTTAGTAGAAATGTCAGGGTCTCAAATTTCTGATTGGCTTGCGCCGATTATTTTTGTGATTCTTTTTGCTCCATTAATCATGATACCCACGGTTTTAGCTAGTCGGCTCAATATATTGTTAGTGATTGGATTGGCTTTATCTTATTTTGGTTTTGTATTCTTGGGCTTTAGTCATGTGAAGGCGGATTTATTATTAACTCATGATTGGTCCTATGCAATGTACACATTGCCTATTTCATTTGTCGCATTTGCTTATCAGGGAATAATTCCAACTTTATTTACTTATATGCATCATGATGTTGCAAAAACTCGTAAAGCAATATTAATCGGAAGTTTTATTCCTTTGATAGCATATATCATTTGGGAGTGGTTGATTCTTGGAATTGTTCCTTTTGATGGACCTCAAGGATTAAAGGATGCATTAATGGCAGGACATAATGCTGTTTATCCTTTGAAATTTTTTCTAAAAAATAATTTTATTTATTTATTAGGACAATCTTTTGCTTTTTTTGCTTTAGTGACATCTTTTTTAGGTGTTTCATTAGGTTTAAGAGATTTTTTAGCAGATGGATTAAAGATTAAAAAAAATTTAAAAGGAAAATTGACCTTAGCACTTCTTGTTTTTTTTATACCGTTGATGATAGCCGTGACATATCCGCATATTTTTTTAATATCTCTTGATTATGCTGGGGGATTTGGTTCTGCAATTTTATTAGGACTTCTACCTATTCTCATGGTGTGGAGTGGGCGTTATCGTCAACATTTAAGTCCAAACAAGCCTCAGTTACCAGGTGGAAAGGGATTGTTGATAGGTTTGGGAATATTTGTTACGGTTGAAATTATAAGTGAAAGTATTCATGTATTTTTTATGTAAGTTATAACGAGATTCTCCTTTGAAAAAATTCAAAGGAATCATATACTTTCGAGTATTCTTATGCCGATGTGGCGAAATGGTAGACGCGGTAGACTCAAAATCTACTTCTAGCGATAGAGTGCTGGTTCGAGTCCGGTCATCGGCAATTTAACCGATTGGTTCGCAAGAATCATTCGGTTTTTTTTTGTTAATTTTTTTTAATATTAGGGTAATTGAGAATGGCAGTTTATCAAATTCATTGCGAAGAGCCTTGGTTTTCACTGATTCGTAATGGTAAGAAGCCTGTGGAAGGTAGAAAGAACACTCATTCTTATAGAAGATTAAAGGTTGGCGATAAGATTAATTTTTTAAATGGAACAGAGAGTTTTATTGCCGTTGTGCAAGAAATCCGTCACTATCCTTCACTTGATGAATATTTCCAAGATGTCACACTTGAAAAAGCCCTTCCGGGAGTAACATCTATTGAGGAAGGAAAGAATATTTATTTTCAGTGGAGTAGTGAAGCCAAAATCAAAGAATTTGGTTTTTTAGGCATTTTTATTAAGCCTCAAGGTATTTTATAGTATTTCTTTTGCATAGGTTTCAAATTTTATCAATTTCAATCCGAGTCAAATTTGTATTTAGTTTAATTGATACAATTTGTATCGATTATATAGTAAAAAACGAAGACAAGTCTAAATTACGAACATTCGGTAATTCTTCAACAAAACTACTCGAACTTTGCCTTTCGATGATTTAAATTTTATTTAGGGGAATACAGAAGTGACTCCAATTAAAAATTAGAAATTATGGAAGAATAAGTTAGACTTCAGAAAATCAAAATTTGACTGTGGAAGGCTATTTGTTACAACACAGTTTGCCTGTAATGTTTCGCTATCCTTTATCTATCATAATATTTTATGTTTTTTATAATAAATTAATAGTTGATCAATATTTAATAACTTAATAAAACAATTAAAAAAAATTAATAATTCTTCTTTAAAATAATAATTATATAATTTAATGAGTTAAATAGTAATAATTTAATGGAGTTTTTTAATATGAGTATTTCTTCTGATTCTGGTGCTTTACATGCCGAAGAGAAAAGATGGAATAAAAAGTCAGATTTAGTCAAAAGCGATCAAAAAGCATTACCTTTTTTTGGTAAATTAAGGACACGTATTGCTGATGCCATCTTTAAAAAATCTACTTCAAAAATAAATGATGTTGCTAATCAAAGGTTAGCTAGTATATCTAATTCTGGAGATAATTCAAATTTTAAGCCCGGAGATAGATTACCTAAAGCAGAACTTCTTAAATCTTATTCGAATATAAATTTTGAAATTTCGTCCGGTATTGATCCAGAGTCTTCAAAGGTAAAAGAAACATTTCGTTCTCATCTAACGGGTGAATCCTTTAATAAAAATCAGATTGAAATCAAAGAAACTGAAGTAGAGGAAATAATTATAAAAGAACAAGATGCAATTGAAAGCGATCAAACTGTTTCGATCCATGAAAAACTAGAAGATAAGCCTTCCCTAAATGAAGAGCAAGAAATAAACCTAAGTGAAGATCAAGAAATAAATGACTTTCGACAAAAGATTGAATTCCTAATCGAGAAAGGTGATGTTGACCATGTTGACAATAAAGGAATTTCAGCTTTAATGTATGCGATTTTAAAAAAAGATTTTTATTCAGCTGAATTATTAATTAAAAATGGTGCTAATGTCAATCTTAAGGATAAAAAAGAATGTACAGCTTTAATTTATGCATTGAAAATTGAAAAATTTGATTCTATTCAATTAGAATTAGTAAAATTATTAATTAATAATAAAGCAATTATCGATGATTCAATATCGGGAGGTTTATTTAAAGCAATACATGAAGAAAAATACGAATTAATTCAATTATTAATAGAAAATAAGATAGATGTTAATGTAAGTAGGTATTTTGGTTATACAGCTCGATTATTACTGAAACACATGTACAAACCACAAAGCTTTAAAGAATTTATAGACACACAAGATGTAAAATTGACCAATATTGATAAACAATATAAGCTATTAAAACTTGTTGGACAAGTCACTTCTCTTACTTCAAAATTTACATTAGGTAGCAAAAAAATTTATTTTGAGGGATTACAACCTGAATTATCAAGTATGTTATATAGCCAAATAAAAAAAAATTTACAAAATTTTGCAAAATATGAAAAAAATATACAACTCTTACCTTTAGACTTGCTCACTCAAGCACTAGAAGTTGGTTTAAATTCAACTGAAGTTTCTGTTGATCACTTAATAGAATTATATGATGCGAATATTCCACTTATCTTTAACGTAGGATATTCGATCGACACAGGATCTTTGATCGAAATTAGCGCACATGTTGTAAATATTGTGATATGGAAAGATTATTTAATTCTATCAAATCGTGGGGGAGGGCTAGAAAATGGTCATAAAACTTACAAAATACCTAAATCAGCGAATTTGAAAGATCATATTGAAGCAATTCAAAAATTGAAAACTGAAAAGGAATATAAAGATTATTTTAGCACATTAAATTTTCCACTTGAAAATGATTTTAATAAGCAAGTGAGTTCTCTACCTCTTCAAATTTCAGGAAATTGCTCCTACGCTAGTTTAGAAGGTGCTTTATTTATGATTTCACAATTAAATATTTGGAATAATGTCGATAAATCACAAATAAATAATCAATTGAACGACAACCGCAAGATTTTCCTTAGATTTCAACAGTTCCAAATCAAAGAATACTTACGTCGAATTGACGAATTAGATCCCTCTATTCTTTCTTCGAGGGCTCGTAAGAATATTAATTCAATGATTAAACGATTGTCCTTTCAAATGACACTTTAAATTATTCATGTCCGAAAATAAATATTTCGATGATCTATAGACTCGCTTCCAAAAGCCCTTCCTGGTTTATAGTCGATTAAATTACATTTGATAATTTTTGACCGCGTCAAAGCCTCGAGATTGAAAAATTTTTTCATGTCCAATATTGATTTAATATTGCACATGAAAAAATTTATTCAATCGCGAGAGCTTTCACGCTGGTCAAAATTTTATCAACTGTGATTTAATCGACTATAACATCAATTCAGGAAGGTGAGAGTATTTTCAGTCAAGAGGTGGGTGAAATCAAAGAATTTGAATTTTAGGCATTTTCACTAGTCCTCAAAGTATTATAAAATATATAGTGTATTCTTGAGAAATTTTGCTAACCATTTTCGTTTGCATCAATCCTTTTAAAATCTTGATATATTAATTTCCCCTATTTAAATATATTTTTCATTTAGCTTTTCAAAGTAATAGACAAAGATGCACTTTTAGCTTTTTTAATGTTTATAGAAACAATTGAGTAACGGTAAGTTGTGTTCTTTTTCATATTATGGTCGTAGTAAACAGCTGGATCCGCAGCAGGTACCGTTGCAATAACAACCCCATTTCTACTAATTTCATAGGAAACAGTTTCTGAAGAATCAACAGGAGGACACCATTTAAGCACATTGGTAATAACTGTGTGAGTTAAGAAATGATTTTTTACAATTTTTCCTTTAAAGGAAGATGGAGGAAGTGGGTATGAGAATGGTGGAAATGGAGGTGGAGGGGGAGGGGGAGGGGGAGGGGGAGGCGTAGGTACGCTTAAAAGAGTTAGCACAATCGAGTTATTTGGATAACTGAGAATTCCAGAAAATTGTGGAGGCATACTTAAGGTCGGTGCACCAGTTAGTCCTACACTTGTTAATAAAGTGTATTGTGCTCCCACCGCATAAGTTCCTGTCTGAGGAATAATCTGAATTGTAGCTCCCGTAACATCAACTGTTGATGTAGATATAATTTGACTATTATTGCCAGCTATTGGAGCAATTTCAATAGACAAAATACCAGGTAAGATTAAGGGTGCGTTATAATATATAATTCCAATTGAATTACCTGGACGCAGAGTTCCTGATACTGTAGTTAGAGCATTAATAGATCCTGTACCTTTAAGAATTGCTCCTTGATTAACAATGACTTGACTATTAACTCCTGCTCCACCTGCATAAAGCGTCCCATTGACGAGATTAAGAGTGCCTGAAGAAACTGTTGTGGAACCAATGTAACTATTTATGCCGCTTAAGGTGACAATTCCCGCGCCTGTAACTTGGAGGTTAGCACCTAAACCAGAACCTGGTTCCCAATTAGAGGATCCAGGAATCGATTGTACACTGTCGTCAATAATAGATTCGCTAATGGAAATCGTTTCGTTTAAATTAGGCATTAGGTTAAGTGTCGTATCTGAATAGAGAAAAAAATCATTGCCACCAGCAAAACTTCCCCCAGAATTATTTGATGTCGAACTCAAAAAAGTACTACAGTTACCGGTAAGCGTGAGTGTAGTTTGGGAATTCGGTCTACTTAAAAAAACAGCACCACCTAAAGCGGCTCCATTGCCTCCTTGATTAATTAAGCCAGGTGTAGCACCAACACCGCTGCTACTGTTATTACCGCCTCCACCACCAAATCCACCGCTACCACCAGCTCCGCCGCCACCGCCAAAACCACCGCTGCCACTGTTACCGCCACCCCCTCCAGCAAATCCACCTGCATTGCCGAAACCAGCACCGCTGCCATAACCACCTTGGCCTCCAGAATAGCTTCCGCCTCCACCACCGCCATCGCCACCATTGCCTCCATTGCCGATGCCGTTAACGCCAAAGCCGCCGCCTCCACCGCCGCCACCTTTACCGCCGCCGCCGCCGCCTCCTGCAATGCTTGAGTTACCACCATTTCCACCGCCTGAAACACCTTGGCCTCCGTTTGCATTAAAGCCGCCACCGCCACCACCTGCGAGTCCACCGCCGCCACCGCCGCCGCCGCCGCTAGTGTTACCGCTGCCGCCGCCGCCACCACCGCCGCTATAACCGCCGCCACCGCCACCACCACAACCGACGTTAACAATACCGTTGTAGTACACTCCACCGCCTCCACCAGTTCCTAGAAGTAGTCCGTCTTCTCCTGAAGTTCCTGGAGTAAACGTTGAGCTGCTTCCGATTCCTCCGTTGCCGGTTCCCGATTGTGGCAATCCACCATTGCCTCCATTTCCTCCTAGATTGCTTACTCCATCAAAACCGCCTTGTCCTCCTGAATTATTACCTCCAGCACCTGTTCCACCAAAGTTGTTGTTTTGACTTCCATAACCACCACCTCCTACGACAAAAGGTGTAGAAGTTGGAAGACCTAGAAAAGTATAAGCAGTAATTGTCACTGGATTTATAGGTGAAACTCCTCCAATACCTCCTGTAGTGCCTAAAATCGACCCACCACCACCACCGAAATTGCTTCCTCCATTGCCACCAGCGCCTCCTCCGGCACCATAATTATCGCCTCCATTTCCTTTGTAACCACCTCCACCCCCAGTCGAAGAGCCTCCATTTCCTCCGAGACCTCCACCGCCTCCTCCAGGTCCACTTACAACACCTCCAAGTCCTGAAGTGGCTGAACAACTTATGAAATTAACATTGTGCAGAATTACATCAGCTGTATCGATAAAGAGAGCTCCTCCAGAACCCATACCTCCACCACCTCCATCATTTCCGCTGCCTCCTGTGGCATTGCAGTTTTGGAAATTGAGGTTTCGCAAGGTCACGACGCCTTGTCGAATGAATAGACCGTTTATACCAGGACTTCCTAAAATAGTCACAGGTGAAGCAGGATCAGGATTGCCGATGACGATCGTGTCAGTTCCAAGAAGATTAACCATTGAGAGCTTGTCATTCAGTTGAATGGATGTAACATTTGGAGCAAAGATGATTTCATAATCTTGTACGACACCTTGAGCTTGTTCATTAAGAATATAATTAATGCAATAGCGTAAATCACCGGTAGTTGCACCGGAAGAATCAGTTTGTCCGCCGGGATAAAGATTCGGTACATCTGTGTTTGTATTGACTGTTAAAGTAACTGGGGCAGCATTTACTTTCCCAATTAATACCACACTCAATATGATGACGCTAAGTGCAGGTAATATTTTTTTATACTCAATGCACTTCAAAAACCTTTTTCCTAACAGCATTTGCTCCCCCTAAGTATTAATTTAAACTAGTAAATTTTTTATTTTAATTCGAGGAAATTATTAATTAATGACTAATCCAAAACAATTAATAAATAATTAGGCAAAAAGAATGGTTTACGCAAATGATGATAAAGGTAACTTTTTTTAACAAAAAAAGTCTGGCTGTAATTAAATAGGCTATTTGAAGAAGTCTTTAAAAGACTTAAAGTAAAAAAAGATATATAGGACATAGGTACAAAATCTAATATTTGTAATACCATATGCAATTTAAAAATAATACATGACTTAAATCTACTAGACTATACAAAACTCGCCTTGTTAAAAAATTAATCAATAATTTCAAACAAAATTGGATCAATTTTTTAAGCTTAGCGAGTTTCGAAGAGGTTTAAAATGAATCGTTTTAAAAATTCAGGTTTAAGTCAAATATTGTTGAAGACTTAAGATGAAACATAATCAACAGTAATTTCTGGGCGTTCTTTTTTTATAAAGTCAATTGCATTTTGAGAAATTTGGGGCGAATAAAAAATGTCTAACTCTTGTAGAGCAATAGTTTCGCTTTTACTTGCAATTTGACTTAGTCCGCTATCATTTAAATTAGAACCATTAATATAAATGGTTGTTTGAAAAGGGAATTGTAAAATTCCGTTCGTTAAAGATTCAGATGATAGAGTATTATTTGCCAAAAGCAATGTTTGAATTGGATTTTGGGCAACAAAATCAGTAAAAAATTGCGCCGCGTTTTCTTGAGTATTTCTAAAAGTGGCATTTTTAATTTTTCCTTCCCATTGCAAACCTTCGGTTTCGTTTGTTGGCCAAGATTCATCAAAACAAATATCCAAGTAATTTAATGGTTTTTTTTGTAACGTTTCTGCCAATTCTTGTCCTATAGCTGATGAATCAAACACAAAGGATGTTAGTGGACAATTTTTAATCACAGAAGCAACCGTTGCTTGAGAGAAATTACCGTTTAAGTCATTCATTTCTACATATTGAAAAGCTTTTAAACGAGGAAACTCTAATTGTGATAATTGATCATCTGAAATAGGCATAGAAAAACTTGGACTTATCCATATAAAACGTTTAAGGTTGGCAGAATTTGCTTTGATGAAATCAAATAACCCAATGTTTTGTTGAGTTTGAGTGATTTCTGTTTGGTAAAAATAGAGGCTATTAAGGGATAAGTTTGGGTTATTAAAATTATCCCAGGTTTCTGCTGAAATTTTGCATGATTCAAAAGACAGGTAAAAATTTTCTTTTGAAATATTTTTTAAAAACTCCCCTGAAAGATTGCAATAGCTCAATTTAAAATTTTTTAATTTATTCAAGTTGTTTAATAGATTACTCCAGGTGTTGTCTTGAATATCATTTGAGCATATTCCTAAAGATAAAACTTCTAGATCTTTACATTTTTCTGGAATTGTATTTAAAGAAGATTCTGAAACTCGTTCTAATCCATAAAGTGTTAATCGTTTTAAATTTTTCCAGGCACTTAAAAGGCTATTGAAGCTATCATCATTAAATTCAATCCTTTCTCTGATGACACAAGTTTCCAAAAATGATGTATTTGCAGTTAAACTCAAAACACCATAAACTGTAAAATTGGAACTAAAACCAATCTTAATTGTTTTTAAATTTGTTAAATTTTGTCCAATGGCTTGTAAAGAAGCATCTGTAATATTATTCCAATAAAGCAAATTAAGGACTTCTAAATTTGGGTGACAATTGACGAAATTGATAAAAGTTGTATCATCTATTTCTGATGAACCTAATTGTGCATTGAAAACTTTGAGGTTTTGATTTTTTGAAAGGCTATCTAAAAGACTTGGCAATAAAAAGCTTTCTGTAATTTGCAAGACCTCAAGATTAAGATTGGTTTCCAAGATATGATTAAAGGAACTACTATCTTTGAATTTAGAAATATTTAAAGCTTTTAAAGTGGTACAATTTTCTGCAAAATAATCACATCCATCTTTTGTTAAAAGTCTGCATCCAGAAATATTTAAAATCTTTAATGATTTAAATTTTGTGGCAATAAATTTTAAAGTCTCATCCTCAATAGGCAAAGAAGCGATTTCAATGATTTTTAAATTTTCATCAGAATCCCTGAGTATTTTTAAAAGCTCTTCATTTGAAATGTTTGTTTTATCATTTAAATATAAAATATTTTCTTTTTTGGAGATAATTTTATCTGCAATAGATTGATATTTTAAATAAAAAGTATTTAAATTTTTTTTTATACTTACTTTATTACAATGACTTAAAGACTTGTCTTTGCCTAAGCAAAATTTTCGTTGGATTGTTTTTTCAAAGAGCGTGGATTCTAATTCTTGAATTTTTTCAGAGATTAATTTTGAAGACGTAAAATAATTAATTGATTGTTGTAAATATTGCAATACGGTTGAGATTGTCATGATGTCTTCCTTGTTTTTTAATAAAATTGAGCCTAACAACTAAAAAATAATTTAATAAATTTAAATTAAAAAATTGATGAATAGAAGGCAAGATTTAAAAAAGAAAGACTATATAGTCGATTGAATTTAAAATTTAATGTTTTCACAAGCGTAAAAGTCACATTATTTAATGATCTTAAATGACTCATGAAACTTAATAAAGAATCAAAGCATATTGACATTTTTTTCATAAAAACTGTGTGATTTTTGCTTATGTATAAAAGGGTATT
>JAUXSJ010000187.1 GCA_030679615.1 Parachlamydiaceae bacterium
TCTGCGTTAAACTGTTAAAATTGTTTCATTGTGGATTGGCGTCTCAATCATACCAATCTTTCTTTATCCTCCTTATCGTTTAATTTTTTCGCTAATTAAGCCTGACAAGTAGGGATTACAAAGTTTTTTAAAGCCGCTACATTGGATCCATTAAATCCCATATAGCCTTTAGTTTTACTATTGACCCAACTTGGTTTAGCCGTTATATGAATTAATTGTCCATCGACGCTCCCTTTAAACTCACCCATGTCTATTTTAACACTTGATAAATCAAGACCAGTTTGACTGAAATCCAATGTAAATTGATTCATATCGGTTCCAACTTCAATCCCAGCCCACCATTCACTATTTCCATTTTGTAATGTAATCACGCAACCTGATGTGCTTTCAGGAGGAGGTGTTTCAGTTCCTGGCGCGCGCACTTGCAAATAAGCATTGGTGATAGGTCCAGTATTCAATGAATAAATTCTATTAGAAGTTGCATCATTTACTGGTATAGGAGCTTCTCCTTCATTATTAATCACTCCTAGTATTACATCTCCATTTTCAGCATTAACTGCCTGCGCTAATGCCATAGGCCATACATCTCCAGCAGTCAACTCTTCAGTAATAACTAAAGGTTTAGATGGAAAATACACATCTTTCCCATCTTTTTGAATAGCTCTAATAGTTAATTCATCACCCACATTTAATATTTGTGGTTCTTGAGTGACTGGACCTAAATCAATCCACATTGTTTGTACTTCAGGCATATGTTTAAACTTAACTTCAGCATTTGAACTTGCACCTTCAAAAGAAACTTGTAAGTCAACTTTGACCATTTGCTCAGCATTAGGATTTTGAAATGTTAAAGTTGCTCGACTTTGATCAGCATTAGTTAATTGATATAATTCTGGCGAAGTCGAGTCAACAGTCCATTTAAAAGTATCACCTGTAGAATTTGATCCGTCTAAATCAATGACATCAGCACCATAGTATTCATTATTAGGTAAAGGTGCTATCCTAGCATATGCTTTATTCACTTGCTCTCCAGAAAACACGACATCCATACAAGAATGGAATCTTTCATCCGTCGGAGGTGTTCTTCCCCATTCGGAATAAATAATATGCCTACCTTCTTTTTGAGGTACGTTACATGTCATTATGAATTTATTATTATCTCTATCTGCTTTAATATCTGGATTTTTATTTTCATCTTTATCATTCCATGGAATCACGCAAAATGGATCAGCTTCAAGATCATTCCATTGTATGGCTACATTTGGATTAAATACGAAATCATCTTTTGTAATCCAATAAAGGAAATGTTCAGTATCGCTAAAATGAGGCCCGTATGATATATCCCATCTAAATTCATTTGGACCGGGTGACATAGGACTTGTAGGCCAGTTAATGGCTGCATCCCAAGGAGAAGCTCCTCCTTTAAAGGTTTCTGTATCAAATCCACACACATTTATAGGTGGATTTGAATTATTTTGATAACCTCTAGAATGACTTAATACACTCATAAATTGATAAATATCATTATTATATGCCCCATTTTTTTTTAAAATGGGTCGACATTCTTCATATGGTAATGTTGGAGATTCACTGTGTTCTGGTCTTGTGATTTTTCCACAAAAATATTCTCTTGACGGAGGGTTCTCAATTAATCCGTGACCATATACATATCCTCCGTAGCCACTCATTAAAAAACAGCAAAATAGTATTTTAGCAATAAAACCTTTGAACATATGGGGATCCATAAATTTCCTCCAATTTTAATTCGCTATCTAAACTTATATTAAATCTTTTGTGTTAAGAAAATTTAAATTAGAAATATTTAATTTATTTCATCAAAACTTTATAATTCTTTAACAATTTATCATTATGATTCACCCCTAAAGTAATTTAGCAATAGTTTAAAAAATTGATTAAATCAACAACGTGAGTAAATATGCAGTCAACTAATCGTTTATTTGTTTTTTTAATATTTTTAGTTCTTAGCACTTTCTCAAAGACTTATAGTGAACAAAATCAAAAAGTAACAATTCTTGATCAAATTTTGAATGATCAAATAAGAAATGGAATTTTTGAAAATGGAGTTTCCTATGACCTTATTTCTACGTCATTAATTAAAGAAGGATTGTGGATACAGTTATCATTTCCTTTTAATAATGAATTAGAACTTAACGAAATTGAACTTGCTGCTAGAGCAGTTACAGAAAGCGCATTGTTTTTTGGTACAAAAAATTTTGATCGACAAGATATTGAAAATCAATTTGATCAATTGGGACTCGATATTTTGCCTTTCAAGTATTGGAAAAATGATGAAGAAAGAGTAACTTTTGAAATTTATGTGGAATCTAACAACTTTATCAAAGTACACACTATTCTAAACCTTATTCATGATATCTTTTTATTTCCAAACTTAACCTTAAATGAAATTGAACAAGCTAAAATACAACTTATAGATTACCAAGCAAATGTAGAAACATTCACACATAAAATAACCCATTTTGAATCAGTTAATGCAGTTACTTCCAAAGATATAGAAAATGCTTATTTTAAATTTTTTAATCCAAAAAATTTAAAATTAACAATCTTAAGCAGTTTAGATGCAGATCAAATTGAACAATTGCTTTTTGCAATTTACGGAAAAAAATCAACAACTTTAATAAATGAAAATATTAATAAAAAAAACCTTTCAAATTCTCTAGCCCTTATGCAGACAATCAGACATAGCGATAATGCTCCTACATGGGTCATCGATGAAAAAATTTGGATGAATGAACCTAATTGGATTAATAAACAAAAGAATGGAAGAATACTAGGAATAGGATTAGGATTTATTAGTATCGGTTCATTAGCTTCTCTGCTCTTAGAAACAACAAATAAAGCTTCATTAACGGTTGCTGCAAAAGTAACTGGGGGCATGGTTTGCGCTGCTATCAGTCTTTATTATTTACTTTCAGATTATTTTAAAGATCCTAAGTATGTTGAAAGACAGCGTAAAATTGATTTAAAAGAACAGTTTTCTAAAGTTTATAAATCTGGAAGAGCAGGATTGACATTAACTCCATTAGAAAGAAGAAGTTTGTTTTTAAAAGAAATGGTTAATCAAACAAATAAATATTTTTGGTGTCTTCCTATAAATTTATTAACTAATCATTATCAATTACATGATCCAATTCTTATGGAGATTTTTACAACAGAAGAACTGGACTATTTAATTCACTTTAAACAGGTAATTATTCATCAAAAAAACAACTTAAGTTCATTAAAAAAAGATCTAGAAAATGAATTAATTCAATCTCTACAACCTTTTCTACACATTAAGGACCTAAGTATAGAATTAGCTAAAACACGATATGACAATGATCAATATATTCAGCTTAAAAAAACTTATGAATTAGAACGGAATACAAAAATTAAAGAAATCCAAGAATTATTCAATGAAAAGAAAATAAGTGAAAATGTACAAAATGAAAAAATTAAACAAATAAAAAAATATTATGTCGAATATTTTTCTTCACCTGAATTTACTTTAGGCCAAGCCTTTGCTGATAATATATTAAAGCAATCTATTTCAGAAGCTACACATGTGTTTGATATTCAAACTATAGCATGCAAAAATCGAATTAATTACGATGAAAGAAAAAAAGCTTTTGAAGAAGGTATGAGTTCTTTATTAACATTATCTAATCGTGATTTAATTGATATTTTAAAAAGCTTCCCAGTTTATTTGTCAACAATTCGAGATGATATAAATTTAGCGTCTAATTAATCATAAGGGACATTAAGGGTAACGTACAGCCATACCAGAATGAGTTTTTTTAACCACTGTTCTCAGTCTCGACTTTAGTTTTTTTTGTTCAATTGCCATAAATTCATCACATCTTTTGGAGTGCGAAGGCCCTGCCTTCGCTTTTTTTCAAGAGAGAATAATGATGATGTGGTGTTATTTTCGACTCAATCAATTTAATCAATAAAAGTGGATTTGTGAATATCCGAACCTTAAAAAAGCGAAGGCAGGGCCATCCTATTACCCATAACATTTTTTAACAATTTAACGCAGAGACGGGGAGACAGGGAGACACAGAAAAAATTTTTAAATAGAAAAGGTAAATTATTATAATTTAAAATGTTCTTCCCTGCGTCCTCCCCGTCTCTGCGTTAAATTGTTAAAAAATGTTATGGGTAATAGGATGGGCAGGGCCTTCGCACTCCAAAAGGTGTAATGAATTTATTGCGATTGAACAAAAAACCCCAAAGTCGAGTCAGTGATCTTAGTGGTTAAAAAATTAAATTCATTCTGGTATGATTGCACATCACAATTAATGTCCCTAAATAATAATAAAACATCATTAAATTCAACTGGATTGCAAAAAAGAAAACTTTTATAATTTTCCCATTATAAAAGGAAAATAATGAAAACTTATATCAGCTTTATATTTATTACTTTACTTACAATAAGCAATTTAGAAGCAAAAATGCTTCATCAAACATCTTCAATTCAACAAGAATGGAAAGAAGAGCATCTTGATCCTTTTAATGAGCTTATTTTAACTTGGAATGCTACACGCCCAATAGATGGAAAGTTAAATTTTTATGTCAGTATTAAAACAAATGATTGGTCACCTTGGTTATTATATGCTTCATGGGGAAGTGATGGGCAGTCAAGTTTTCAAAATCAATGTCTAGAAACCTCAGTGAAATTATATCAAGATGCCATAGAAGTTACAAAAGATAAAGCAACAGCTTTTCAAATAAAAATAACCTCTGAAGGTAGTGCTTCTATAAATAACATTCACAGTCTCCATGTTTATATAAATGGCGACAAAGATTCTGAGATTCAAGAATTAACACAGAACTTTTCTTCAATCTATATTAAAATTCCTGGCCTTTCCCAAATGACACTTGATCATGCTCGCCATAAACATCTATGCTCACCCACATCTACTACAGCCGTCACTCGTTATTTTTCTAACAATCATACGATTGATCCTGTGGATTTCGCTCAAAATGCATGGGATTCAGGTTTTGATATATATGGAAATTGGGTGTTTAATGTCGTGCAAGCCTCTACAATTTTAGGAAAAGAATGGAATTGTTGGGTTGAAAGATTAAATGGATTTAATCATCTTTACACGCATTTATCTTCAGGAAATCCAGTCGTTGTTAGCATTAGAGGTCCATTACCAGGTAGCGCTCAAGCATATAGCCAAGGTCATTTATTGGTTGTTGTGGGATATGACCCCTTGCATAAACAAGTCATTTGTATGGATCCAGCATTTCCTAGTGATGAAGAAACAAATGTTTCTTATGAGCTTAATGATTTTATCGAAGCATGGAATCGAAGAGGCAAAATAGCCTATATTTTTAGTAAAAATGAATCATAATTTGAGACTCTAATAGAAATTTAAATTTTATAAGGTTTTTATGTCAAATTATTTTTTTGATTCTGATCAAGTCAGATATGAGCTCTATCAAACAAACGACGGAAAAAATTACAATTGGTTGTTTTTTCCAGGTGGTCCTGGTGGAGATTCAAGCTATCTACGAAGTCTTGTTGATGAACTCCAATTACCTGGTAATATCTGGTTGATTGACCTTCCTGGTAATGGAAGCAATCTTAACGATTCTTATTCAGATAACTTTGATAAATGGTTTGAGCTATTTCCTTTAATTGTTACAAAATTTGATAACCCTATTGTGGTGGGACATTCATTTGGTGGGATGCTACCTTTACTGTACTCAGAGTTTGAAGGTAAACTAAAAGGTTGTGTTATTCTTAATTCGACTCCCGTACTATGGATGGAAGAAGCTGCTGCTTATGCTAAGCAATTTGACCTACCAGATCTTACAGATGACATGCAAACTTTCATTTCAAACCCTAATCAAGAAACTTTTAATAACGCCCTTAATACTTGTATGCCATATTATTTCCCTAAAAAAACACTTGAAAAAGGAAGACAATTATTTTTAAAAGTGCCTTTTCAATATCTCCCAGCAGTATGGGGTCAAATTAGAGCCCTTGAAGGGAAGTTGTTGTCGAAATGGGTTCCTCAAGCAGTTCCAACTTTAATTATTGGTGCAAAATACGATTGCATATGTCCGTTTTCTTTATTTAATAATGATGAAAGATTCCATCGTAAGAATATAAAGTTGTTATTGATTGAAGATGGTGGACATTGTCCATGGATTGAAAATCCTAAAGAAGTAAACAAGGCTTTCAAAGAGTTCATTATAGATCTAAATAAATAAAAGCTTCCCTAATGCATTCTTGAGGCTGCGATTGGATGAAATGACGCATCAGATAAGAGGATTTTAGCCGCTTCGACTTGTCGAAGCGGCTAAAATCCTCTTATCTGAGGCGTCATTTTATCTAACATCAATTTGAAGAATGCAAGAGAGTTTCTGTTAACGCCAACTCTAAAGTAGGATATTCAAAACTAAAACCTGCTTTCATTAATTTCTCAGGTATAACTTTTTGACTACTTAACAAAAGCTCCTGGCCCATCTCTCCAAAAATCAATTTAACTAAAAAGGTTGGCATACTTAAAAATGTGGGCCTATTCATTATCCGACCTAAAGTCTTCGTCAACTCTTGATTAGTCACAGGGAAAGAACTAACGGCATTCACTGGACCTGAAAGATAATTATTATTTATCAAGAATTGAAATATGCGAATTAAATCCTCTAAAGCGATCCAACTAACAAATTGCTCTCCAGAACCCATTTTACCGCCTAAACCTAATTTGAAAGGCAACGTCATTTGTTTTAACGCACCTCCATGTTGTCCTAAAACCATTCCAAATCTTAAATTAATTGTTCTTATACCTGCTTCTACTGCAGGTCGAGTTGCCTCTTCCCATTCAGCGCACACATCAGATAAAAAACCTTTACCTTTCGAACTCTTCTCATTTAAAATCTCATCTTTTCGATTTCCATAATACCCTACAGCTGAAGCGCAAATTAAAAGTCCGGGTGGATTTTTTAAGGCTGCTAGACTATTGCATAAACTTTGCGTTCCTAATACTCGACTTTCTCGAATTTTTTTTTTCTTTTTTTCATTCCAATATCCCATAATCGATTCTCCAGCCAAGTGAATCACAATGTCTAAACCTTCTATTTGTTCTAATGGTACATTTTGAAAATAAAAAGTGTTTTTAAAATGTTTTAAGGGAATCACCTCATGATTTTTCAATGATTGACTTAATGCAGACCCAATAAAACCATTTGCACCTGTAATTGCGATTTTCATCATCCCTCTCAAAATTGTTGACTTCAGCATTCTGTCTAGTATAAAAATAAATGATTATATTTCAAGAAGCGACAATGGCTAATAAATGAGGTATCACGTGAAATTTAAGTTATTTTTTTTAACTATATTAAGCATTAATTGCTTAACGAATATAGCTTATGCCGATGCAGAATTAGATCAAGAAAATGTTGGATCTGAAAACATTCAGGAAATTGCCAAACGATCACCATTTAGTTTTCAAACGCATTATGATCACACCGGTAAAGCAAAAATTAAAAACACCTTTGAAAAAGGAAACCATATTGTTTTTGCAGAAGCAAACGTAGAAGCTGGCGGTGTTTTTTACTATAATGAATGCTACAGTGAAGGGCTTCGCTTAGGATTAGGATTTGAAGCTACACATATTGGATTCGAGAGTAATCCTTATTTTAATCAAGACAATTTCGAAACATTATCAGTTAATCTCTCTGGATTTACAAAAAGAGTAAAAAATTGGTTTTGGCGAAGTCAATTATCAGCCAATATAGATACATGCGAATGGAGCACTAATTACACAAGTTATGATATTCTTTTATGGGGACGATATACATTTAGCAATCCAATTGGAGTACATATTGGATTATGGGCACAAACAGGACTGAACATGAATTATGTTTACCCTATTATTGGATTTGACTGGGAAATTTCTAAAAGATGGAAATTAAATTTAGTTTTTCCAATGAATATGTCTTTACAATACACAATCAATAAACAATGGGTCCTTGCTCTAGCAGGAAGAGCATTTGATTCTCGTTATAGAGTCCACAAAAAAATCAGCTCTTTTAAAGATCTTGTTCATTATCAGAATGCTGGTGCTGAATTTATGGTGATGTATGATTCTAATGGAATGACAGCTAATGTTCACGTGGGCATGACATTAGGTGGTCGCTACCGAATTGCTAACAAAAACAATCATCATGCGACTAATTATCGACTTGACCCAGTTGGGTATGCTGGTGGGGAAATTGATGTCAGTTTTTAACATAATTATGATTATCAATTAATGGAAAAACCTTTTGAGTGCGAAGGCCCTGCCTTCGCTTTTTTGTTGAGAAGGAATATCGTGACTTCTCGAAAACAATTTAACGCAGAGGCGGGGAGGTAGAGAGACGCAGAGAAAAACGTTTATAATTATATTATTTAAATGTTCTTCTCTGCGTCTCCTTGCCTCTCCGCCTATGCGTTAAATTGTTTTCGAGAAGTAACGGTCTATCGGACTAAGTAATCACTAAATATTATTGTTTTGCAAACCTTAAGTCTTTGCCGTCTCTGATGTCTCTTTTTTTTTCCTTAAGTTAATGATTGACTGAATGCTTGCCTATTTTTTTTATTTTCATTAATATAAAACATCTGTTTAAAGTCTCATTTTTAAAACCCAATTGAGTAATCTAAAATTAGTTTATTGATTTGATTGATAATAATGTTATAATAAACAAAAAAAAATTAATTTTGAAGGTAACTATGGATGATTTGAATAAAGAAACAATTCAAAAATTGACACGGTTGTGTCGTAT
>JAUXSJ010000189.1 GCA_030679615.1 Parachlamydiaceae bacterium
GGTCTACTCGTGAGGTTCGGGCATCAGGAAGTTCGGTAATTGATACTACTTCTCCCACAGGCCTTCCGGCATAAGTGACTCGAGTTCCAATATTGACTTTATCAATATCAGCAAAACGAACACGTAATGTTTTGGCGTTATCTCCTACACTAGGATGTAAAAATAAAAGCATAAAGACAATGACGCACACTGCCAGTATAACGAAAACGCCAATTAAGATATTTTTAATTGCTGCACCCATAAGTATTAAGAACCTTTTCCATTTTTATAATTCTCAATCCGTGATTTGTCAATAATCGCGTTTTGAAAAAATTCATGTAAGACTGGATCATCAATATGGAGAAAATCTGAAGGGGACGCAACTTGTACGATTTTTCCATCTGAATGAAAAGCCAAACGATTTCCTACTTTAAAAGCTGAAGTAATATCATGAGTCACAACAACGCTCGTTGCATTCAATGTTTCTTTAGTTTGATTAATCAGATCATTGATTTGCATAGAGGTAATGGGATCAAGCCCAGTCGTTGGTTCATCATAAAGAATGATTTCAGGACGATAAACAATAAGACGTGCTAAAGCAGCTCTTTTTCTCATTCCACCAGATAATTCCGAGGGAAGTTTTTTTTGTATTCCAGATAACCCGACCATGTTAAGAGCGTTTTCGACTCTATCTTGAATTTCAGATTCGGAAATATCAGATGGATGCTCTCTTAGATAATAAGCTACATTTTCTCCAACATCTAGAGAGTCAAAGAGTGCAGAACCTTGAAATAACATTCCCATGCGTTTTAATCCTGGCCTTACGGCGCGATAACTTAAATCTGTGACCTTCACTCCATCTATTTCAATAGAACCTTTATCGGGCATTTCCAGTCCAATAATTTGTTTTAATAAAACACTTTTGCCAACGCCGGATCTTCCTAAAATAACAAGAGTCTCCCCATCGAAAATATCGAGAGATAGTCCTTTTAAGACCTCTAATTTGCCATAACGTTTCCAAACATCTTTGACACTAATCATGGTTTATTCATTGGGTTAAATTTTAAAACCATTTTGCAAACCATTCGTTAAGAAAATTATAGGAGGAGTTTAATCCGAGAGTTAAGAGGAAATTTATAATGAGAATAACGGAATAACAAATGACCACACTACTCGTTGTTGATCGACCTACCCCTGCCGCACCACCGGTTGTCGTCATTCCTTTATAACAAGAAATGGTGACAATGATAATTCCAAACACAAAGGCTTTGACCATTCCACTCACAAAATCAAAGGTTGTAACATGTTCAGGTAATGGATCTAAAAATGAACTTGGAGCCATTTTGTATAAACCCACTGCGATCATATATCCTCCCAAAATTCCCATGAGAGAACTAAAAACAGTCAGTAAGGGCATCATAAAAAAACCAGCGATAAAACGAGGTGCGACTAAATAACGAAGTGGATTAACAGACATTGTTTTCATCGCATCAATTTGTTCGGTGACACGCATGGTTCCTAATTCTGCACACATAGCAGCCCCGACTCTTCCGGTGACCATAAAAGCTGTAAGAACAGGGCCCAATTCAACCAACATAGCTTTTGTGACCATGAGTCCTGTTGCACTCGCTAAGCCTTTGTCTGATAATTGAAAAAAAGCTTGTGCAGCAAGCACCATTCCTGTCGAAAAACCCGTAATCGCTACAACAGGCAAGGACATCACTCCGATACTAAACATTTGGTCACGAATTAATACCCATGAAGGAGGGCGACGTAAACAGACCCAAATAACTCCCGTGATGAGAAGGACGTAGTCCCCAATTGCGGAAAGAAATGAGAAGAAGCCATTATTCATGGATAATCACATCAGTCTAAATTATTTATTTGGAATAAAAGCACACTTTAAAGTGAATAGTAGGAGACTGTGAGATAAGAGTCAAGTAGAGGAAATGTTCCGCTAGACTTTTCACCATGAAATTGTTTATGATTATATTCATCTTAATTGAAATTTTATTAGTAAAACGAGGGGATTTTTTACATGGCGCAGCAAGCGAGTACAAACGACATTAGAGGTGGTTATAAAATTGAAGTAGAGGGGCAACCATATATCGTTGTCGCCAATGAATTTGTCAAACCTGGTAAAGGACAAGCCTTCAACAGAATGAAGTTAAAACATTTATTAACAGGTCGTGTCGTTGAAAAAACATTTAAGTCTGGCGAAAAATTTAATTTAGCTGATGTGTCCGAGAGTGAAATGAGACAACTTTACAAAGAAAATGATGGTGTTGTCTTCATGGATGAAAAAACATACGAGCAAATTAATATTCCATTTGAAAATATTGGAGATACTTCTCAATGGTTAATAGATGATCGTTTATATACTGTTATTTTTTATAATGGTCAACCTGTTAACGTTGAACCGCCTACGTTTATGGAAATGAAAATTATTGAAACATCACCAGGTGCTCGCGGTGATACAGCTTCGGGTAGAGTTCTTAAGCCGGCTATTTTAGAAAGTGGGGCTAAAACTCAGATTCCTATTTTTGTAGAAGAAGGCGAAATCATTAAAGTAGATACAAGAACAGGTGAATATGTTTCTCGCGTCACCGCTTAATACGGAAGAACTCGCAGACTTTTCAAGTAAGAAGCATCGGCTTTTGGATCGTGCCTTTATGTTTAAAAAGGCACGAGACTTTTTTTACTCAAAAAAAGTACTCGAAGTAGACTGTCCAATTCTAAGTTCAAAGGCTTCGATTGATGCTCATATTGATTTAATTTCAGCTATTTATCGAAACGAAGAAATTTATTACCTACATTCTTCGCCAGAATTTGCAATGAAACGCCTTTTAGCAGATGGATTAGGCGACATTTATCAGTTATCTCATGTTTTTAGGGATGGAGAATTCAGTGAAAAGCATAATCCTGAATTCACAATGGCAGAATGGTATCGATTAGGGTTTAGTTTAGAAGAAATGATTGAAGAAACATGTGAATTTATTCAGTTATTTCTTGGTCATCTTCCTTGTAGAATTGTGAATTATCGTGAGGTTTTTTTGCAATTTACAGGAATAGATTATGTGCACGTAAGTGAAAATGAATTGTTTCTTTTTATTAAAGAAAAAGACATTAGTTATTATCCTTCTGTGTTTGAAGAAGGGAAAGATGCGCTTTTAAATTTAATTTTAGGATCTTACATTGAACCTTTTTTAGGGAAAAATGAACTATTTGTTTTAGCTTACTATCCAGCATCTCAAGCAGCTTTGGCGAAAAAGCGCCAGCATCAAGACGAAACTGTTGCTGAGCGTTTTGAAATATATTACCAAGGAATTGAGTTAGCTAATGGGTATCATGAATTAACACATGGAGAGGAACAACGCAAACGCTTTGAGGAATCGAATGAAATGCGGCGATTTTTGGGTAAAAAATCTTTACCCATTGATGAACATTTTTTGAGTGCTTTGCAAAAAGGGTTACCAGATTGCTGTGGTGTTGCTGTTGGATTTGATCGTTTAATGATGCTCCGTCAAAAACAAAAGGAAATTCAAGAAGTCTTGCCTTTAGGATGGAATGAAGTGTCTTAAGGTTAATGGTTTTTGTCTATTTAAGTACAAGTTGCAAAAAAAATAAACCACAGAGATCACTCGATTTTAAGCTTTTTTACTCAATAGCTATGCCTTCATAATGATTTTGGAGTGCGAAGAAAATGTATTAAACTGAAAGGGTTTGTCGAGTGTTTTGTAGCCTAGACTTTAGTCTGGGTTTGTTTTTGCAGGCTTTAGCCTGCATGTCCAGTTAAGAATTGGCATAGAAACTGCCATTGGGATAGTTTTCGATAATCTCGGCTTTAACAGTTTACATGATATACTCCCCATTTTCACGTAGAATAATAGCATCTCTAGTTGGTGTTTTAATTAGCGGGACTTTTAGGCTAACGCCTGCAAAAACAAGCCAAGACTAAAGTCTAGGCTACAAAATATTAGAAGTGCGTTGAAAAGCTCTTGCAGTTGAATATTTCATTTCCATGGACTTTTTTATAGGTCAAAAAAAAGATGTGTCTAACTGTAAACAAAAGGTCTTCGCATTCCAAAATATAATCTGAGGACTTTTCGAGTAAGATAAAATTAACTTGATTGTTAAGAGATCAAACTTGCGATTTTAAAATTGTAGACCCTTGCTTTGAATAAATAAACCAAAGTCGAATCATTGTTCCTATTAATTTTTTGTTACTTTATTTGACAGTATTGCTTGAGTGATAATTATGAGTAATTACAATTAACATTGTTTTTTTTAAATTTACTTAATGCGTATACTTATAGTAATGCATTGATGCTTCCATGAATGAGCTTAAGTAGCCTCATCGATTGATAATTCCATATAATATGGATTAATGTATTGAAATTTTAATTTTTCATAAAATGGAAATGAAGTTTCAGAAGGATACACACACAATTTTTTTATTTTTTTATTAATCATTTTATTATTAAAATATGAAATAATTTGTGTTCCAACGCCCTTTGTACGTTTAATTGGGTTATTTAAAGAGCATTCAAGGTTACTTGGTTTTGTAGCGAGATAATCAAGTGAAAATTTATTTTTTTTTCTTTCATATTGAGCAATTCCTTGAATGCGATGATGCGTATCTATGCATTTAATCATTTTAAATTTATTTGTATTGTTAAGTTTAAGCAATTCAATATTTGCAGATATTTTTGAATAAATAGTATTTGCATCATCTAATAGATCAAGTTCTTTATTTAATGTAGGGATGTCTTCGATCTCTTCAATTTTCTTTTCAATTTCATTATTCCATTTATCTACCAAGTTTTTAATTTTTAAAAACTCATCCTTCTTGATTTTAGAAACAATTAACGAAGGGTTTTGAACAGGTGAGGATGTATGGATTTCTAAATTCATGTCATACTACTTAATAATTAATAATATATAAATTATAATCTAAAATTTTAAATTTAATTTAATATTATCGTTAAAATTGCATAAATTTATTTATTAATATGAGAAGAGTTAGTTTGGTGAAGGTTGCAATGTTTTTTAAAATTAATCGACTATGAATATATTTCCATTTGCGGATTAGCTTGAAATGAGAATTTAATCATCAATAATGCAAATCGGAGGTCTTCCCTACAAATAAAAAGACTATTCTATTGATTAAAAATTCGATCCAACAGAAGTGGAATTTAATCGTTCCACTTATGGCTTGTCTACAGTCACTGGAAGGATGACAATTATCTTAATGTTGTGATTAGAAGCCTATTCTTTATTTCCTTTCGGAAATATCTTACAAATTAGACTAAAAAAAATTTTTCACTAGAATAGTAATAAATATTTTAATAAATAATATACGGAATCAAAAAAATTAAATAAGGAATCGCGATGAAATTTTTTAAATCTCTATTTTTTGTTGTGGGGATTAGCTTGTTAACAACTAATCTTCAAGCTAATAGCTTCAATGATCAAGAAAAAACTCAGTTTGAAGAATTAAACTTTGATAATAGCAGTAGTAGTCATCCTTTTAGAGGGCGAAAAGGAAAAAAGGGACATATTGGTAGACGAGGGCCGATTGGACCTGTCGGACCAAGAGGAGCTGCAGGAACAACTGGAGCAACGGGAGCAACTGGACCAACAGGAGCACCTGGGGTAGCGGGATTAATTGGAGCCCTTGGAGCAACAGGAGCAGCTGGCGTAGCTGGATTAAATGGTTTAGATGGAGCAACAGGAGCAACAGGAGCCACAGGGGCAACAGGCGCAACAGGCGCAACAGGAGCCACAGGGCTTGATGGTGCAGGAACAATTATACCATATGCATCAGGTACACCTATTGTAATGACTTCTATTGCAGGAGGTTTATCAGATACAGGGTCATTAATAGGCTTTGGGAATTCTTTAACGGGTGTTTCCGTGGCGTCGAGTATAATTGATGGTACGTCTATTAGTAATTTTGCATTTTCAATGCCAAGAGATGGAACAATTACTTCCATTTCAGCTTATTTTTCTAATACAGTTGCCTTGACATTAGTAGGTAGTACAGTGACAATTACAGCACAATTATATAGTTCTCCAACACCAGATAACACCTTTACTCCTATTCCTGGTGCAAGTGTTATTTTAGCACCTCCATTAACCGGTGTCCTTGGTATTGGTAGTACTTCTAATGGTATAACGACTGGTTTAAGCATACCTGTAACTTCTCAAACACGTTTGTTGATGGTGTTTACAATTCAGGTATCTGGAGTTACTCTTATACAAGTTGTCACTTGATATGCTAGTGGCGGTTTGACAATAGTGTAATAATCATTACTTAGTTATGAAAGCTTACTTAAATTAATTGATAAAGGATTTAAGTAAGCTTTTATTTATTAATGAGTTTATTCTATATCTGCAGCACATAAAATTATATAGGATGAATATCCTGTCTATCCCATACGTATCAAGATAAAAAAATACTTTACATTTAATGATTTGTAATTATCTAGTCGTATGCGATTGATTCTGAATAGTTTTTGAATCGCTCTGACGAGCTCTACGCCTTTTTTTATCGTATTCCCACAGTTCCTTCGTCGCTCGTAAACTCGCTTCTC
>JAUXSJ010000206.1 GCA_030679615.1 Parachlamydiaceae bacterium
TTTGCGAGAAGCATGTAATCAACAAGGATATAATGGCCCACGATTTCGTTATTCAATGGCTCCCTCATTTAAAATAGATCCTCATAATATTCCTAGTATTTCTTCAATCCTTGAAGATTTTTTTGAAGTTACTGATAGGCCAAAAGATATTTTTTCCCAATTAATAGAATTTGTTTCAATCGATAATCAAAAAGAAAGATTACAAGTATGGCTTTATCGCTTAAAAGAAATTGCTGATTTTAATCGTCCAGAATCCTCTAAAAATACCCACTCCATTAAACTCATAAGCAAAATCTTGGATTATTTAAAATTTGCGAATGAAAATCCTGATTTTAGAGATGTGTTTTTGGCTCAAATTTATGAATCAGTAAATACTTGTGGTGATAAAATTGCCTTGTCTGTACTTCGTTTAGGATCAGAATATGCAATCGCAAGTGAATTAAAAAAAATCAAAGAAAATCCTTCACTTAACTTGAAGCCTATCATCAAAGCTTTACGAACTCGTATTATTTTAAGGTTACTAGTCTCAGTAGCTGAAGAGAAAATTAAAACATTAAAATTTGTGGATGATGTTGAAACCTATCTGGCATACCCAATTCTATTACGCAAAGAGCTAAATCTTAAATTAGATATTAAAGAGATGCTTTATCCTAGATGTACTGGTTTATTAGATAAAGATATAGAAAATGCAAAAATTTATATTGAAAGCATTCTTAATACGCATTCAGGGTTCGAAGGATTGTTAATACAAGAAAATGAATGGAAAGAGGTTCTCGATTTGATATTTAAAGAACAATTTGAATATTTAACCAAAGCTCGCAATACAGGCTTAGAAAATGAAGAAAATGCATCAAAATTAAACGAAGAGTATAATCAGGGATTAATTAAACTTACTCATCGACTTCTTTCCCCGATGTGACAATCTTTATCAACGTTATGTAAAAATTTCAAAGAAATAAAGACAGACGGACTTTGCATTGAAAATATTTCTTCTCTTAAGAAAAAAATCAGTAAATTTTTAAAGAAAAACGAAAAAAAACTTACCGAAGAAGAAGTAAATGAACTTAATGAACATATCAAAGAGTTAATTAAACAACAAGAGCATCTTATGAAAGAACAAAGAGGACTCATTGAGTGTTTCAGTTCAATAGAATTGGTGAGGGGTAATAGTGCTGCTCTTGATATTATCAATGAAGTTTGGACGCGAGATCTTAATGATAGAATAAAATCGATCATTTTTTTAAACGAGAATGAACAACAAGTTATTCTAAAAAAAGCACGTCAAAAAGCCGTTCAAGATTACATGAAAATGGCAAAACAAACCAATAATAAAGTTTATATTGAAGATGCAAAGACTCTAATACTTCAATTAGAGAATTCATAGGTTTATCATGATAGCAACCAATAATTTATTAATTTATTCTTTTGGTGGACTTGTAGCAGAAGGTTTAGCAATATACAAGAAAAAACCAACAATTAAAACTGGGGCACAAATTTTCCATCATGTCGCGACTATTCTACCCATCATTGCAATAGTTGCTAAAAAGCTTTTAGCAGATGATAAATCATATTTAGATGGCTTTTTAAAGAATGTAGGTGTTGGATTAACTCTTGGTGTTACTGGAGTGATTATTTTGTCACCTTTGGCGCCCTTTTTTAGAGAAAAAGGGTATTTAGGATCTTATTGTGAATCTGAAAATGAAATCAAATATCATAATTTCACTAATACAAAAGAATATCACGATCATTTAGTCAATCATTACACAAAGCTTATTCACCAATTAATGATTGTTGTAAGCATTGCTGAACTAGCTTTTGCAATTTACAATGTAAAAGCCCTCAAATAATACCATTAAAAGACTTCATTGGGCATTTCAAGCTTTGTCTCGTTAACAATATCTCTTTTAAAGTAAACACTGTGTCAAATTTTTATTGTATATTGATGAAAAATATGCAAAATGTTTCATCTATAAACATAAAAACAAGATAAGCATGATCGCAAGCGGCAGGATATGCAAGATAACAATAATAGCCTTCAAATACACTCTGAACTTACTGAAATCATTTTGGGTTGTTGCTTCGATATCATGAATGAACTCGGCACAGGTTTTCTCGAAAATGTTTATAAAAATGCTCTTTTCATAGCAATAAAAGAAAAAGGGTTTAAAATTGTAGTTGAAAAAAAATTTGAGGTAATATTTAGAGATCGAAAAATAGGATTATATATTGCCGACCTTATTGTTGAAGGAACAGTTATCATTGAATTGAAATGTTGCGGTACATTGTTAGGTTAACATCAAGCTCTATTAATCAATTATCTTAAAGTTTCTGGAATTTTAGTTGGTTTGCTAGTAAATTTTGGTAATAGAAAAGTTGAATATAAGCGTGTTCATCATCCTAATTATCATGCTCATCCTGCCGCTTGCGATCATGCTTATCCTGTTTTTTTTTGTTAGCTTAATTACATTAAATAATATGCAAAATGCTTCATCTATAAACATAAAAACTTGATAAGCATGATCGCAAGCGGCAGGATGGGCATGATAATAGGATGATAAATATTAATTATCTTGCATATCCTATTTTTTATTAGTTAAATTCTGCAATTTACAAAATCATTCCTTCTAACAAGGCCATTGGGAGGATGGAAAATACTTTTTCTAAATCCAAAAATTGTTCACCTTCACGCTCCACACATTCAATGATTTCATTGGTCAATCGATTGCGAAAAGAAATACAGGGACTCTCTAGAGGTAATTTAACCATAGTATTCTGCCATCGATGTGCTAATACTTTTACCGCACTTCCATTTTCAGTTAACATGGAACTAAAAAATCTACCCGATAGGCTTAAAATAATTTGATTTTCAAATATCCTTGCAAAACCCACAACATATTTACTTTTCCCTCCAATAATTTCTAATGGATGATAAGTGCCCTTTGAAAATAAACTATAAGATTCTTGACGAACCTCTAAACATTTTTTTGTTAAATAAAATTTAATTTTTCCATCTTCTGGGTATTCTATCATTGATTCTAAATCTTCTTTAGATGTAATTTTCTCGCATTCTTCGAGCAATTTTAATAAATAACTATAATCCACTTCTCTACGATTATCTGGATCTACCAGACTGAAATTCCAGCTTTCATTACCTTGATAAATATCAGGTACTCCAGGAGCGGTTAATTTAATCATGACTTGTGATAAAGAATTCAACATTCCTGCAGGAATAATTTTTTTCATAAAATGGATAAACGAATCTAAAAAAGCATTTTGACCCAAAATTATATGACCATTTTCATCAA
>JAUXSJ010000232.1 GCA_030679615.1 Parachlamydiaceae bacterium
TTTAATGAATAAATGTTCGATCTTTTTTCAATTTACATAACAATCATTTCTGCATATGTTTTTATACAGTTTAAAATCGAGTGTTGAGGTTTTTGTGTTTATGATAATAGTTTTGATAAAACAACAAAAAATTTAGTACGATCAGGACATTTGTTTTTTAAAATTTGTTCAAAAATAAGCCAAAGAAAGTTTTCATTTTCTTTGGATAAAAGTTGACTTGAAGAATCTAAAAATTCTAAAAGTAATAAAGTAATTTTATCTTTTTCATTTTTCGAAGTCATTTTTATTAAAAGAAATAAAATTTCTTGATCATCCTCTGAATTAACTTTCAGCGTGTATTGATTTAAATAGATTGAAATTAACTCATAAAAAGAAAGAGTCACTTGATCGTTTTCTGATTTATTTTTTAATAACATTAATAAGGTTTTAATAAATTGACATTGATTTTCTTTAAATAAACCTTCTATGAGTTGTAAACAAACATTTGTTGAGTATTTTTGTATAAATTTTTCCGGTAGGATCCATTTATTTTCGACTGCAAAAAGAAATAACACCGCACCATATTGAACATGAGGTTCGTCAATTAATTGAACAATACGTTTCATCCAAAGCGTTTGACGATGATGTTTAGTTAAATAATTCAAACGACTTGCTTCTATTAGATAATGATCACACAGGTTTTCGTACGTTTTAATAGAAAAATGATCTTGTAAAAAAGAAAATAATAAGCTTGCAAAATCTAAGCGTTGTTCAAGATCCTTAAATTCAATAGGAGAGTTTTGATCAAAGAAGCCATGAAAAGCCTTAAAAATACTTAAATGATATTGAAATTTTAAAGGTGAGCTTAAGCATTGATATTGTTTTAATAATGGAATGAAAAATTGAATTAATTCTTGCTTTGAACTTAATTGATAACTGGTCTGTAATAATTGATAAACAATAAAAGCTCTATGAAGATGATCTTGCGTTAATAGAGATGAAAAGAGTGAGCAATGAATTTGTAGTTCTTGAATTTCATGATGATGTTTTATGAAAAAAGAATACGCTAAATCAATTGTATAAGGGGTATTTGTTTCTATTAATACTTGTATCCATGTTTTTCGATCGTATTGATTAAATTGATAATGAGAAAGTTGCTGAATCAATGGGGTTGCTTGATGAAATTCTACGCCTGCAATCCAATTTAAAGATTTAAAGATTGCTAATTTTTGCTGAGGGGTTTCAATAGAGATAAAAAATTGAGGATTGAGAAAAATTTCATTAAATAAAATAGAAGAATCGCATAGAAAAGGAAAACAAGAGAGATAAAGCTGTAGTCCAATAAGTTTTAGAGAGGGTTGATCTATTTTTATCCATTTTTGAAAAATGATTTCTAATGTTGGGGGGTGAATTGCAAATTGAGGGAAAAATTGTAATAAAGGGGGATTTACTAAAGTTAATTCAGAAGATCGAGAAAAACATTCATAGATCTTTTGAAGAGACGTTGTATAGGGGTGAGTTGAAAAATAATGAAAAAGCGCTTCAGAATCAGTTTGTACTTGAATGGGTGCAAATACGGAAATAGGAGATTTTAAGCGAATTATAGGGGTATGACAATGTCTTGTAGCGCGATTTGCGTGATATAGATAAGCCAGGACATTAATGTAGGAGGACAAAATACTAAAAGGTATATTATCTTCTAAAATAGCGGTTTTCATTAACCTGTAAATCGAATCAGATTTAGAAGTTCTCTTGAGAGGTTTCCAATAAAATTGATCAACACATTCCCATAATTTTTTACAATCATCATTATTCATTTCAGAATAAGTAATAAGAGACAAACAAGCTCTGAAAAGATATTCAGATAAAATAAAAGGATCAGAGGGTGATTCTGTTTCGACTTTAATAAAGTCATTAGCTAAGAGAAGATAAATAAATCCGCCTAAGGTTTTAATGTCAGAAGGATTAGGTAAAAATTTATGTTTTGAAATAATCGTATAGTCATTGCTTTTTTTATACTCTAAAACCGATTCGATCATTTTCTTTTCATCGTTGGGGTCGAGCATGCGATGATATTTACGTAAGAAATATCGCCAACCAAATTGATTATGCGTTGTTGGAGTAGCGCAATTGAAAAGAATATCTAAAAGTGTTTGAACGCCACAATCGCTCAAATAAGAAGAAAATGATTCTATAGGATATTCTGTTGTTAAAAACTGCATTAGTGGAATAGCTAAAGAATTTAAACTTGTTAAGTTAGAACATTCTAACGTTGGTTCGTGATTTTTTGTCTCTTCATTAAAGGTAGATCCCACGCAATTTAAGTCGATGGGGATAGTATCTGTGTTTAAAGCGAGAAGACTAAAGGTAGAATGAGAATCATTGACTTTGATCCGATTTTTTATTGCTGTTGAAGATAAGAGATAAAAATTTAAGATTTCATTGCGACTTTTTGAACGAGGATAAAATTTCTGAATATGCGTTAGAGCTTCGGAAGGAATTTGTTGATTCAAATAATTAAGGAAAAGATCACTGAATGAACCGACAGCTTCAATTTGGTGACTTGAAATTATTGTTCTTGTATCCAGATCATTTCCTAAATGCGAGAAGAATTCTTGCAAATGATCCATGTTGTTAAACCAATGTTTAATCATATTTTCAGAGAATAAATGACCAAAATGATGGATAGCTAGCGCTTCAAAGGCTTGTTTACCGATGATGGATGGCACAGAACTACCAATTAAATAAATTTCAAGGATTTTAAATATTGTTTGTTGATCCGCTTCTTTTAATTTATTTTCATTTGAAAGTTTGATGACATGTTTAAAAAGCTCTTCTAATGATGTTGAGATTGATATTTGAATTGTTTTTTTATTGTTAATTTTAAGTTTAGTACTTAAAACCACATGTTTTTCGGTTAATATTTCTTTAATTTGAAGGATCATTGTTTGAAAAACACTCAGGTTATTAAATGAAGATTTAATGGATGAAGCTTTAAATTTTTCGGTGATTTTTCCGTATAAATCGCATATTCCTGCTTCGTAAAAATCATTTAAGCGCTTATCAGCTTCATTGAATTGAAAAAATTTGAGTTGAGATTTTCCATTAGAGGGTTTAGAGGTTTGTTCTAATGCAGATTGAGAAGAATTTTGAATGTTCGATAAAGGAAAAAAAGAGTTGTTAAAATGAATGAGGGGTGGGAAGTGAAAATCAAAAGAATTCATGTGGATTTCATCTCCAGTTTTGAAATGAAAAAAATTAGTGTAATCTAATTTATTTAGATAAATTAGGTAAGATAATATAGCTGAGACATAAAAGTAAAAGAGAAATAAAAAAATTGTTTAACGTAAACAGTGATTGAAGAGGCATTAGGGATACAAGACAGATGTACTAATAGTTGACATTTTGTTAAGTATTTCGAATTTAATCAATTATACAAAGTAGCCTAGACTTTAGTTTGGGCTTGTTTTTGCAGGCTTTAGCCTGCAAGTCCAGTTAAAATTTATCATAGAAACCGTTATGAGAATAATCCATATTACAGATGGAGTGAAAAAAAATCGGAACATGCAGGCTAAAGCCTGCAAAAACAAGCACAGACTAAAGTCTAGGCTACTTTATAATCATTAAAACCCGGGTTTTCTAACTGAACAATGCTCTTGGGTATGTCCTAAACTTACTCATCAAAGAATTCACTATTAATTAAATCAAACTCTTGGTTAAAAGATTTTGAATCTAATGAAAATTCCTCTAAAAGACGTCCTGGATTAAAATTAATTAAATGTATGCTTTCTTTTAAATTTGATGGAATGGGAACTTCTTTTATTTCAAATTCAGTTTTTGTTTGTAGATTAAAATATTTAATTAATTCATTTTTATGTTTTATTAATCTACGTGTTGAAGGGTTTGTTTTATCTGTATTTAATTTAGATAACCATTCTTTTAAAAGAAAATGTTTAAAGTCTATTGGAGTTGGTGAAGAACAAATAAGATTTACTATAATCCAGGATTGTGACAATTTTTTTGTATTAATCACAGTAAGAGCAAATTCATTGAATTCTTTTGAAAAATTAAGCCAAAATAAATTTTGCATTTCAGGATTGTTAAAAATCTTTTGATGTTCAAACACATAGCAAGCTAAGCTAAATGTCGGGTCATATAGCATATTCTTTAATTTTTCCTTCATTTTATCTTTAGCCCACATCATAAAATCAAAGCATTGAGGTCGTTGAGGTCTTAACCATTGACTTTCAAAACATTGATTAACCAAAGCAATTAAAAAAAAGGGAGTATTCCAATCTGAATATTTTTCAATCAATGATTTTACTTGTTCTAAATAAATTTCAAAAACTTCCTGATGCGCAATAGGTTGATCTTCAATAAGATTTAAGGTTCTATTTATAAAATCATGTTCATTCCAATTAAATAAAACGACACAGATAACTTGCATCATTTTAAAAGAATCGGTTGAATGGGGAAATTCTTTAAGAGATTCGAAAATTTTTTTTAAATAATTAATGTTTTTAGTTCGATCTTCTTGTTTAAATTCAAAAAGACCAAGTAAGGTCTTTAGAATTACTTTTTCAATTGGCGTTCCAATTCTTTCAATCATTTCATAAATGTCATTTTTAATTTTTTTGTTTTTTAATGACGTAGCATCTAGCCAGACAAAACAATTTTCTGTGTAACAACTGAGATAAAGAAAAAGATGAATTAAACTTCTACATTTACGATCTTCGTGCTCACTAGGATGGTTTATGCATAAAAGTTCTAACCAATTAAACAGTAAATCTTTTTTATTCTTAAATATTTGATTGGCATTTTTTTTATTTTTTATCATCAAAGTCATAGATAAATTTTCCATCATTTTATTAAAAGAATTCATAGGTGAAAAAAATGTATCTGAGTTATGAAGTGATTGAAGAAGGTGATTTCGAACATAGGGAAGAATAAATTTAACGTTATTGTTAAAATTTTCCCAAATCATTTCATCTTTTAATAGTTCTTTTATCACTAAAAAATAAGTGTTTATACAAAAAGTCAAATAAATATCTTTGAAAGGATCAGGTATTTCAACAATTAATTGTTTCAAATAAGGATAAATAATTTTACAAAAAATATGTTTATTCTTTTCATTATAATTAATAATCGTATCATTTATAAGATGAAAAAATAATTCTATTTTTATTTTTTCGTTATAAAATCCATTTTGACAAATGGCTTTTACGATGACTGTATAAATGGGTCTTACATTTTCGAGAGAACCCAATAATCCATAAATTTGTAATGGATGAGTTGGTGAAATCATTTCAACAAGCATATTAAGTGCTATTTTTAAGCAACCATTTGATAATGGAAAAGAGCACAGTCTTTTGATAATGAGTTCGCATTCTGAAAAAACAAGAATATGAGAAAGTTTGTTCTGTATATTAATGTTGCACCAAAATTTAATGATTAATAATTTTTTTGGCGCATCTTTAAATATATTAGATATTTCTGTTGAAAGGATCATTTCACGATATTGATCCCAATATTTAGATAAGCGTTTATGGTCAACTTGACTGGGATCATTTTGCTTTTCATTTTGTATATTATTATCCGAAGATTCAAAGAATGGAGGATATAAAAAAACATTTAAGAATAGAAAATCAATTGCATCATCAACTTTTGAAGGATCCATGGAAGCTTGTAGTGAAAGAAAATTGCCATAAAAAATAATAAAATTTTGGATTTGTTTTGGACAGGTTTCCTTAATTGAATTTATAAGAGTTCCTTTAAAATTGATTAAAAAATGAGAATTTAAGTTTAGATTTTCATCGATAGAGTAAAGAACTCCAAAAAATTGATTAAAGTTTAATTGATGAAATTTTTTTTGAGCTTTTTCTTTTTCCAGTGTGTATTTAAAATGATAAATTTGAGCTATTGTTGTTATTTTATTTATGCTTTTTTCGTAAATATCTTTTTTGTTTTTTAAAAATGGTAAATAAGTGACATAAAGATTTGCAATTTCTATCGCATCTTGATGATCTAGTTCTTTCGAAACTTTTTTTTGATCAACGATGTGTTCAAAAATAAAATAATAGAATCTGGCTTGTATTTCATTTTCATGATCATTTAAATTAAATTTATTGTTATTAAACAAACTTAAGAGTTGGGTATAATTTTCAATTATTTTGAATTCCTTAAGTTCCAATATAGTTGTTAAAGATTGGAAAAAAATGTTCTTAAAAGGTCTGATTTCATTAACAGATTTATTTAACAATAACTGTTTAAATATTGTTTCAGAAAGCAAACTCGATTCAATAGAAGGATTGTTAATTAAAAAAATCAAAATAGAATTTAAATAAGTTTCTGCAATAGATGTCTGTGACCCTATCCAGATGCAAAATTGATCGATGTTTTCTTTCAATTGAAGATAATCAGGATGAGTTTTTTCTATGGAATGATCTAAGGAAACAAACATAAAGATTTGTTTTTTTATCCTCATTAGGATTTCTT
>JAUXSJ010000245.1 GCA_030679615.1 Parachlamydiaceae bacterium
GAGAAAATAATTTAAATATAAAAATATTTAAAATTTCTTCTCTGCGACTCCCCGTTTCCCCGTCTCTGCGTTAAGGAGTTTAAATAAATTCCGTTCCAGACTAACGCTCCTATCCTTCCTATCCTGTTTTTATCTTGTATATCCTGTTCTTATCCTTTCCGTAATTTTTATATTCATTTTTAAATTAATACAATTTTAATACTTATTTTAATGATCATTAATACAAATATATTAAAATTTTTTTTACAAAGGTTAACTATAAATAATGAAAATAAAGCAAATTTAAAATAATTAAAGGAAACAATATGAATACAGACAAAACAATATTTCCAGGTTATGAACTACAGTCAGTTCCATTTAAAAAAAACGAAAAAGTTAAGCTTATCGAGAATAAAGAAGCAGAAATTGGTGGTGTGAAAAGAGTCGTTAAAGACATCACCAATAAAGTAAAAGAATTTTTTAAAGATTCAACACCTGCAATGAAAGAATTTATTGGTAAAGCTGCCGCGATGATAGGTGGTGCTGCCCTTCTTGCTGGTATCTTTGCATCATTTGTTTGTGTTACTACAGCATTTATAAATCCACTCACATTAATTGGTATACCTATATTTTTAATTGGCGGTTTCGCTCTTGCAGTCCCATTTGCAAAAATTAATTCTGCTATGAATGGCTAGTGTTTGATGGTCAGTTATTTCTAAAGCCTTGCTATCTTTAGCAAGGCTTTTTTTTTATTCACGGATTCTCTATTGAAATAATTTCTCCGTTAAGTTAAGATCTATTGTCTTAATAAAAACACTTTTCGGAGTATTTCAATGGCTAGTAAACGAGAAAAAATTAAAATGAAAAGTTCAAAGAGCTTTTTTTTCTACTTCACAACAAAGAACAAAACAACAACTCCTGAGCGTCTAACTTTAAATAAGTATGATCCTTTTATTCGCGAGCACTGTGAGTTTAAAGAAACTAAGTAGAAATTAAACCTCTACCAGACAAAAAATATGTTTGAATTCTCTGTCGCCTGCAAATATTTAATCCCACGCCGGCGACAGCTTTCAGTCTCAATCATTAGCCTCATTTCTGTTTTTGTCATTGCTCTAGTCGTTTGGCTCATTGTCGTTTTTTTTTCTGTCACTAATGGACTTGAAAAAAATTGGATTAATAAGCTTACCACCTTAACCGCTCCTGTCAGAATTACACCAACAGATGCTTATTTTCATTCTTATTATCATGAAATTGATAAGGTAAGTGCTGCTTCTGAATATTCAACCAAATCTATTGGTGAAAAGATACAGGCTACCCAAACCGATCCATATGATCCAGAAATGGACCAAGAACTTCCCGCTTCCTTTCCTTCGCCTGATTTAGACACGAGCGGAAACCTCAAAGATCCAGTCAAATTGGTTTTTGATTCCATCAATGAAATTCGTGATGTACCCGGATTATATGCAAAAGATTTTGAACTCACCGCTTCAAATATTCAACTTGATCTTTTTCGACAAACTTCGGTTTTTCAGTCTAATCATATTTTTGGAACAACCTCTCATTCTGTATTAAATTATCCCATTTATTTAGGAAATTTTGAAGAAGGTCATACGCAATTTGGGCAAACACTTCTCCCGATAAGAAGTGTGGATTTTAACAATTTATTACAACAAATTAGGCCTCAAAAAGAAGAATTCTCACTTTTAAATAATGAACAACGATCTCAAGATCCAACCTCTTTCAACCAACGAATCAACGATTATTTTCAGCATATTCAAATCCAGCAGTTAAAAACACGCCCTTTAGGCTGGTCAATCCCCTCTACATTACTTCCGCTTGAAGCACAGTGGAAAGGTTATGCTATTTTCAATGAAAATAAAATCATTCGTTTTATTGTTCCTTTATCAACTAAAGAGTTAAGTCTATTGAAAAAAAGCCTTGAAGAGCAGGGTTTAAAATCTGAAATAGGATTCTTAACCATTAAAAACGGCAAATTTTCATTTTCAAATGATCTAAAAACTCCAGGCACACCTCTTCATTCATTTAAAATTACACTTGCTGGAGACACATCTTTTCATGCTACTCTTATTCCTGAATCCTTATCTCAAGCAAAAGAATTAGAAAATCTTAGATTTAAAATTGATTTTCCAGTTCAAGGCGTTCCTTTAAAAGGTATTATTCCCTTCAGAGGACTCGATATTGGTGCAGCGACAATGATTCATCAAAACGACACAACGCATTACCCTCTTTGGGTTTATCAGAAAACGGATGAAAAAGGTCAATCTTCTTGGGTATTACCTATAAAGCAAGATGTTGAAGGGATTATTTTACCAAAAGGTTTTCGTGAAGCGGGCGTCATGCTAGGGGATAAAGGCTCGCTTAGTTATTTATCGCCTTCTGCTAGTCATATCGAGGAAGAACATCTTCCAGTTTATGTAGCTGGATTTTATGATCCAGGCATCATTCCAATTGGGGGTAAATTTATTTTAGCCAATCGTGATTTAACAACGCTTATTCGAGGGGCCCACCAATCTGAAGATGCCTCGCTTTTTACAAATGGCATTAATGTTAGATTCGAGAATCTTAACGATGCAGATAAAGTGAAAGCTGAATTAAAGAAAGCTTTTCAAAACAAAGGCATTGGTCACTATTGGAATATTGAAACTTTTCGAGAATATGAATTTACAAAAGAGATGATGCAAGAGCTTCAGAGTCAAAAAAACTTATTCATGGTAATTGCCATCGTCATTATCATTGTAGCCTGCTCAAACATCATTTCCATGCTCATTATTTTAGTGAATGATAAAAAAGTAGAGATTGGCATCCTACGCTCAATGGGAGCAACTTCCAAAAATATTGCATTAATTTTTGGACTTTCTGGTGCTCTAATTGGGGTGATGGGAAGTTTTACAGGAATTATAGGAGCTGTGATTACTCTTCATTCATTAGATTCATTGATTTATTTATTAAGTCAACTTCAAGGACATGAAATGTTTAATGCGTCCTTTTACGGTCAAATTCTTCCTAACGAATTAAGCATGGAAGCCCTATCTTTTGTTTTACTAGCAACACTTTGTATTTCATTAATTGCAGGGATTGTTCCTGCGATTAAAGCATGTCTACTTCGCCCTGCACAAATTTTGAGATCTGGAGCAAATTAATATGAATTCAGACATTAAAACTTTGTTGCAAGCCAAAAACATCAGTAAAAATTTTAAGTATCCTTCTGAATTCACTCTTTTTAATGATATTTCTTTGGATGTTTTAGCAGGTGAATCTGTTGCCATCGTCGGACGTTCCGGAGAAGGAAAAAGCACATTGCTTCAAATTTTTGGGACTCTAGAGGACGCTACATCAGGAATATTAGCGGTTGAAGGAATAGAGGTGACCCGTTCTAATCGTGCGCATATTAGAAACGAAAAAATAGGTTTCGTCTTTCAATCTTTTCATCTTCTAGAAGACTACACAGCATTAGAAAATGTCTTAATGCCTGCAAAAATTGCAGGAAAATCTCTAAAAAAAGATAGCGCCGCCTATAAAAGAGGTTGGGAATTATTAAAAATGGTGGGATTAGAAGAAAGAGCGCATTTTCATACTAAGTTATTGTCTGGAGGAGAAAAGCAACGAGTTGCTCTAGCACGAGCAATGTGTAATGATCCAAGTCTTATTTTAGCTGATGAGCCATCAGGGAATTTAGATCATCAAACAGCTGAATTGATTCATGATATTTTATTGAATTTTGCTGTTTTCAATAAAGGGTTGCTGATAGTCACTCACGATCGAGAACTCGCGCGTTTATGTACCCGTCAGTACGAGCTAAAGTCTGGTCAGTTGATTCCGTTATTGTAAAGTCGCAAAAAATTACAGGATGAGCAGGATAGGGTTGTTATTCTAGAACGGAATTTATTTAAACCCTTTTAACGCAGAGGCGGGGAGACGCAGAGAAGGAATTTTTATACATTTTTATATTTAAATATCTTCTCTGCGGCTCCCCGTCTCCCCGCCTCTGCGTTAAAAGGGTTTAAATAAATTCC
>JAUXSJ010000246.1 GCA_030679615.1 Parachlamydiaceae bacterium
GTCGAAATATTCAATATCATTTTTATCGTAAATGGTATAACGGACGTGGTAGAATAGTGATGTACCGGTGTAATTATAACCTCACATTCCATTACACTGCAATACCTATTGTAGTACAATTTTATGTTTAAATATGTTGAAATAGAACAGAATAGAACAGTTTAAGGGAAAGGGCAAAGATGCTTGTTGATAAGGGAAGCAACAATAAGAATTGAAATATTTCGATTTATAATTAATTCCATTTATTATTTGTCTATTGTTTTAGTGGTCAATTTTCGGCTGTAAATCACCAAAGTATTACCATAACGAAACTTGTGCTAGTGCTTCAACAGATATGCGGAAGATTTTCTTTGACATACCGAATTACTTTGAGGTAATCGGTATGAAGAAAGAGGCCGATGAAGTAAAAAGAATAATCAAGGATAACCGGCTGGATTTAGCTAAAGAAATGTTTCCGGAAATACTCGGGAAACTTAAGCCGGAAGATCTTCCTTAATAATTAACAGGTGGCTATCAAAGGTCATCAAAACTAGCCAGTTATGACCATTGGGAGGAGAAAGTTAAGAATGCTGAATAACTCGCAAACGATTTCGGATTTAAGGATACCGCTTTCAAATAAAGTCGAAAAACTTAGCGGTAAATTGGAAGGTATTTATAGTATAAGGATAAATGACCAGTGGAGAATAATATTTAGATGGAAAGAAGGGCTATCGGAAGACGTAAAAATTGTTGATTATCATTAAAAGGAAAGGATTATGAAAACATTAGCAAATGTGCATCCTGGAGAAATTCTTAAAGAAGAATTTTTACAACCAATGAACATTACTGCATATAAATTGTCCAAAGATATAGGAATACAACAGACAAGAACTTCGGCAATCTTAAAAGACACACGGGGAATAACAGCAGATACAGCGCTTAGAATGAGTTTGTATTTTGGAACAACTGCTAAATTTTGGCTGGGATTACAAGACGATTATGATTTTGAAGAAGTGCAAAGGAATACGCTAAAAGATCTGGAAAGGATAAAAAGGGTTAGAATTTGTGCTGCTTGATGTATATACCAATAAATGCGCCGGTTTAAGCAACTCAAAGAAGAAAACGACCACTTAAAGCGTATGTTAGCATATCTTAGACTGGATAAACAAATGTTGTCAAAAAATAATCCGTATTTGAGCAATGAATATCTGCAATCAAAGTCTCATTCATTTTGGACCCAAAAAGGGTGAAGAACAGCACGAAATCCTACCACTTGAACTGATTCGCAAAATTAGTGCGGTCACTACTGCATGACTATAAATTGAAAATAATCTTTGCTTATTTATTTAAGGTATACTATATTAGATATGTAAAATAATAAATATACAAATGAATAAATATACAATTGAAGAAGTTCTTTCCTTTTCGGAAGAATCAATAAATCAGAAAGTACCAAAGTCAAAATCATTTGATATGAGCTTTATTACTAAGCAAGGAGATGTATTCTTCATAGAAATTAAAAGCGGAGCAGATTCAGAGCCCGAGTCATTCTCTGCCTTATATAAAGATAATCTCACAACTCAGAACTACCAAACCGTATTTAATAAAATAATTTATAGCAACAAGTATAACTTATTAGTTACAAATAAATTAGGGGATGCGCTTGTGGATAAGGCTGTAAATGAAGGTGTTGAGTTTTTTGACATGGCAGGTAATATGCACCTTGAGATCAGCAATAATTTTTTTCTATTATCTGGGAATAAATTACGTCAGGATCTTGCCATAAAAAGCCTACGAAGCGAAATTCATTTTGCTTGGCAGAAGGTGATCTTTTACATTCTAAATTTTCCCGAAAGTTTACACTTTAGTCTAAGAAGCTTGGCGGAGCATGCAAATGTATCACATAGTTCAATTCAACAACTAGAAACATTTTTAAAAAGAAATGTGTATTTAACTATTCATGACGGCAAAAAAATATTACATCGGAAACTTGATCTATTTAATTTGTGGATAGAAAACTATAGTAATAAGCTTTCAGACAAGGTTAGCTTTGGGAAATTCAAAATTCATGAAGACCTATGTGCGGAATTAATAAATAACAGCGGTGAAGATTATCTATTAAGTGGATCATCGGCTCTTTCAATTTTTAATAATCAGATAGGTATCAAAGATTTCATAGTTTATTCGAATGACCTGGATTCTTTTACTAACAAGTATTCACTAAAGCGTGACCCGGATGGGAATGTTGAGCTAAGAAAACGATTTTGGAATGATTTTAATTCAACTAATCCATACGGTATAGTGCCGATCTTATTATTTGTTGCAGATTTGATGAACAGCAATGACGAAAAAGCCAGAAAAACCGGTACGCAATTTTTTGATGAGCATTTGGCTTATGTTTTGAAAGAACCAAATGAGTATTCGCTGCAAAACTATATGAAGTATTTTAAGGAATTGGTTTAGCTTTTCCTTTCCCTCTGACAAGGGTTTATAAATTATTTTTAATCGACTCCGCTGTATAACGAATGGAGTTGATATGGCATTTCTTAGACTTCGTAATAAAGTTATTACGATTTACTATTACAATCCGGTTACTGGAAAACGTACTTCAAAAAGTACCGGTATGAATCCAAGTGAAAAGAATTTTTCAATTGCTCGAAAAATGGCAAGGGATATTGAATTTACACTTCAGAAGAAAAGGCGGGAGATTAGACTTCTTGGCGGGAGAAAGTTTCTTATTGGAAACGTAATTGAGCATTATCTCAGGCTAAAGCAAAATCTCTCAAAGAATGGGAAGAGGTCGCTTAATCGTTTCTTTAAATTATTCTGTTCTTATTTCCCCAAGGAGATGGCTTGTTCATTAATCTCAAGGGAAAATGTGGAAGATTTCATTCTTGGTTTCAACTGTAAAAGTTTTTCCAATAATACTAAGCGATTACTAATTGTTTATCTGAAATCATTTCTGAAATTCCTTTTTGAATATGAATATACTGTTGAAATTAGAATTAATAAAAGTCTGATTCCAAAACGTGAATTCAAGCCAAAGATTATTTTCGATGAAAATGAAATCAACTTCATTTTCGAATCGCTTCCAAAGAATAATCCTTATTTATTACTAGGGGTACACTTTTTATTCTATACCGGACTTCGTCCAATTGATATATATAATCTTAGAATAGAAAATATAGATGAGAGTCAGATGATGATGAGGATTTTATCCACTAAAACAAATCTATTAATGGAAATTCCTTTGCATCCGGATCTTTTATCAATTATTCAACTCATGAAAAAAGAAAAAACTAATGGAAGAATATTAGGTTATGCAACCTCAGAATCTTTTAACCGTGCGGTAAATATTTACCTAAGGTATTTGGGAATTACTGACTATAAAGCAGCAACAGCATATTCTTTTAGAAAAACATTTGTTTCAAGGGCAAGGTATTGCGGTATTGATGCGACTGTAATAAAAGAATTAATTGGACACTCGCATTCAAACACACTTGATCTTTATTATTCTCATTTGAGCATTGAATATTTGCGAAATGAACTTGCAAAATATAAAGGTACAGTTAATGTATATAAAACACTAAATGTTAAACAAAGCGAGGAGGCAGTATCGATTAAATCTAATTCGCAAACCTTACTGTCAGACACGAATTTAGGTTCTCAGTACGATGGGAACCTAAATTTCGTTAATTAGGAGGTTGAAATGATTATACTCGATATCATGGACGTTTTGGATATCCTAAGTGAT